>JBDSFV010000068.1:0-13438 GCA_039919355.1 Luteimonas sp.
CAGATGTTCGGGAAAGACATTGGTGACGATCGCAATGTGCGGACGCACGCCGCCGGCGGCGACGTCGCGGGTCTGGTAGCTCGACAGTTCGATCGCCCAGAACGCGGCATCGTCATCAAGCAATTCCAGCAGCGGCAGGCCGATGTTGCCGCACAGCGCGGTGCGATGCCCGCTGGCACGCAGCAGGTGCGCGAGCAGTGCGGTCGTGGTGCTCTTGCCCTTGGTGCCGGTGACGCAAATGGCGCGAGCATCGGAGCGCTCCGCAAACCACAACGTGGTGCCACCGATGAACCGCGTGCCCTGCGCGGCGGCCGCGATCGCTTCGGCCCGGTACGGGCTGATGCCAGGCGACTTCACCACCACGTCGAATGCGGACAATCGCCCGGTGCTCGCGTCGGTCTCGATTGCGAGTGCCGCGTCGCCGAGTGCGCGCGCATCCGCCGCCTCTTCAAGGGAGCCGAACAGCGTCAGCGGCAGGCCCGGCAGCCGCGCGCGGATCGCACGGTAAGCGGCGCGGCCCTCGCGGCCCCAGCCCCACAGCGCGACCCGCCTGCCCTCAAGCTGCAAAATGCGCATGCAGCCGATCCCAGATTGCCGCGGGAACGCGATGCTCGTCATCGAGCACCAGCAGCGGCTCGATGCGCAGTTCGGCGGCGTCGAGTTGCGGTCGTATCTCGCGCGCGAACCGTTCGACCAGGGCATCCTCACGCCATTCCGGACGCGTCGCCAGCGCTGCCATCGCCGCGCGCGATTCACGGCCTTCGCCGACGCATTCGAATGGCTTGTGGTCCTGGTATTCGAGCAACGCGTCGTAACCGGCGCTCTGCACCGGATCGTCGAGCAGGTTGCGGCCCAGGATGCCGACCAGCCGCGGCTTGGACATGAACGGCGCCAGCGCCAGGAACACGAAGTGGCACTTCGGGCAGACGCCGCACCAGCGGCTCGCGGGACGCTCGCCGAGCAGGTGGAAGTTGCGGTTGCAGCTGGAAAAATGTGCATCGTAACGGTGGCTCTTCGCGAATTGCCGCGCCACCGCCAGCTCGCTCAGCGGCCGCAGCAACGAGTAGTAGTGCAGGTCGGCGGCGACATGGCGCTGCACGTAGTCACCGAAATCGCGCTCGAACGTCCAGCCCTTCGACCACTGGTGGTTCACCTCGGCGGTGCCCTCGCCGTCACTGGTACGAATCAGGCTGCCGTAGCTGGCCGAGCGCTCGTTGGAGAACACTACCTGGTCGACGTCGAGCAGCACGGCCGCGAACACCAGGATCGCCGAGTTGATCGCGGTCACCGGGATGTGACCGTTCCATGCGCCCTGCCGGTTGTACTCGAACAGTTCCGGCGCGAGTTGGCGGCCGATGTTCAGCGTCGACAATCCAGTGCGCTCGGCGCAGGCGGCGATCAGCTGCGAACCGCCGATCCATGTGACCGTTTGCGCGATACCGAGGCCGCGCAGCGCCTCGATCGACACCAGCGAATCCTTGCCGCCGCCGATGGCCACCAGCGCATGTTTTTTCAAGCCCAAGGCAACAGCGGCACCCCCATCCCAGCCTTCCCCCGCAAGCGGGGGAAGGGGCTCGAAGCGGCCGCGCTGGCTCCCTCCCCCGCTTGCGGGGGAGGGTTGGGGTGGGGGTACGGCTCTTGCTGTTGCAGGAAAGCGGATCCGGCCATGCAGGTTCAGCCCGTTGCGATAGGCGAATTCGCCGAGGCCATTGACATAGATCTCTTCCAGCAGCGATGCAGTCGCAGCATCGATTGCATGGGACTCGATGCGGATTTCCGCCGGCACCGCCGCCTTGTAGTAGCTGACCCCGGCGATCAGGTGCAGCAGGCACAACGCCTGCGCTGCAGCCGCGGCGCGCGCGCCGTCGAGCGCGAATGGCGCGCCCGGAACGGTGATGGTCTCGAAAAGCTCCGGGCCGTCGTCGAACGCATACACCAGCCGCGCCACGCCGGTCGCCACGTCGAAATCGCAGCGCACGAAGCGGAATGCACGGATCGCATCTCGTTGAAATTTCCACTCGCTCATTCTCAAACCGCCTTGCGTAGGGCGGGTCTTGACCCGCCGTTGCCATGTGCCGCGAAGCGGCGGGTCAAGACCCGCCCTACTCGATGATGTCCTCTGTGGGCAACGCGCGCAGGTTGTAGGTGTTGGCCATCGCCATGCCGTAGGCGCCGGTATCGGCGACCAGCAGCACGTCGCCTTCGCACGTGGCGGACGGCAGGCGTCGCTGCTGGCCGAGCACGTCACCGCTTTCGCAGATCGGGCCGACCACGTCGAACGTCGTGGTTTCCCCCGCCTCGGGCCGCGACAGATTGTGGATGCCGTGGAAGGCTTCGTACAACGCCGGACGTAGCAGCGCATTCATGCCGCCGTCGACGCCGACGCGGCGCACACCATCCTTGTCGACCACCTGGGTCACGCGCAGCAGCAGCGCGCCGGCTTCCGCGACGAGATAGCGGCCCGGCTCGATCGCCAGCGCGAAGGCCGGATAGGCGGCCTTGATGGCTGCAAGCCCGGCGCCCCAGGCATCGAGATCGAACGGCGCGTCGTCCGGCATGTACGGCACCGGCAGGCCGCCACCGATATCGATGGTCTCGACCGTGCCGATGCCGTCGGCGAGGCCGGCGAGTTCGGCGTAAACCTCGCGCCAGTGCGCCGGTGTCTCGATGCCACTGCCCAGGTGCGCGTGCAGGCCGCTGATGCGGACGTCGAGCTTGCGGGCTTGCGCGACGAATGCATCCAGCCGCGCCAGCGGCAGCCCGAACTTGGCATCGCTTCCGCCGGTGCGCACCTTCTCGTGGTGGCCCTCGCCGCGGCCGAGGTCGAGCCGCAGCCAGATCGTGCGGCCGCGGAACAGTTCCGGCCAGTTACCCAGCGCCTCGATGTTGTCGACCGTCACGGTCACGCGGCGCGCGAACGCGGCCTCGTACTCGCTGCGCGGGGCGAAGCTCGGCGTGAACAGCACGCGCCCCGGATCGAGCTGCGGCAAGTTCGCGAACACATGTTCGATCTCGCCTTGCGAGACGCATTCGAACCCGTAGCCTTCCGTTTCCAGTGCATGCAGGATCGCCGGGTGCGGATTGGCCTTGAGCGCGTAGTAGCGACGGTCGACCGCGGCCACGGCCTGCAACCGGCGCGCACGGGCACGGACCGTTGCGAGGTCGTAGACATAGCGCGGTGTGCCATGCCCGGCGATCTGCAGCACGCGCTCGCGCTGCAGCTGCCACCACGGGGTTTCGCGCTGCACCGGCCCGTGCGCGCCGCTCTCATCGACTATCCGGCGCCAGCTCGGGCCGAACACGTTCGCGTCCTGCACCGGCATCGCGCCGCTGCGGATCAATTCGGCATGCAGGTGCGGGATCAGCCCTTCGGCATCGGCCTCGTCGACCACGAACGTCAGGTTGAGATCGTTCGAGGACTGCGAGATCAGGTGCACGCGCTCGCGCCCGAACGCGGCCCAGATGTCGGACAGCCGGTGCAGCAGCGAGCGCATGCCGCGGCCGACCAGGGTGATCGCCGCGCACGGCGCGATCACCTTGACCCGGCACACTTCCGCGAGGTCCGCGCTCAACGCCTCCAGCACGTTGCTGCTGACCAGGTTGTCGCTGGGATCGAGCGACACGGTGACGTTGGTTTCCGACGAGCCGATCAGGTCGACCGACAGGCCGTGGCGCTTGAAGCGCTCGAAGATGTCGGCGAGGAAGCCGACCTGCTGCCACATGCCGATGCTTTCCATCGACACCAGCACGATGCCGTTGCGGCGGCTGATCGCCTTGACCCCCGGCACGGTGGCCACGCCGCCGTCGATGCGCGTACCGGGAAGATCGGGATGCTCGGTGTCGAGGATCGCGATCGGCACCCCGGCATCGCGGCACGGCGCGATCGAACGCGGATGCAGCACCCTGGCGCCGGTCGTGGCGATTTCCTGCGCCTCGGCGTAATCAAGCCGTGCCAACAACCGCGCGTCGGGCACGTCACACGGGTTGGCGCTGAACATGCCGGGCACGTCGGTCCAGATCTCGACGCACTGCGCGCCCAGCAGCGCACCGAAGTAGGCGGCGGACGTGTCCGAACCGCCACGACCCAGGATCGCGGTGCCACCGTCCGCATGGCGGGCTATGAAGCCTTGCGTCAGCAGCAATCGTGCCGGTTGTTGCGCGAAGCGCGCACGCTGCATCGCGTCGCCGCCTTGCCGGCAGGATACCGACAGCCGCGTCGACCATGCATTCTGGTTGGGCAGCGCGATCGCATCGAGCCAGTCGCGGGCATCGCACCAACCGAAGTCGAGACCCTGCGCTCGCAGGTACGCAGCGCCGAGCATGGACGACAGCAGTTCGCCCTGTGCCAGCACTTCCGCCTGCCAGTCAAGCGTGCGCGTCGCCGCACGTCCATCGCCCGCAAGCGCTTGCAGCATCACGATGCGTTCGCCCAGCACCGCATCCGGATCGAGCCCCAGCTCGGCGGCGAAATCGCGGTGGCGTTCGACCAGTGCGGCGATCCGCGCCGTGGCATCGGCTGCGCCATCGGCGATCGCCTGCAGCTCGTTGGTGACGCCGGACAGCGCCGAGACCACCACCAGCACGCGCGCATCGTTGGCTTCGGCGCGCCCCTTCGCCAGCCGGCCGATGGTGTCCCAGCGGTGCCGGCGCGATACCGAGGTGCCGCCGAACTTGAGCACGATCCAGCGATCGGAGGAAGTCATTTGCGGGGGCATTGAACCGTAGAATGCTCGTCCGCCCGGGGTTTCGGGCGCGAACGCGCAATTCTAGTCGAAGGCCCCGTCCGCATGACCGCACGCCGCTACGTCCAGCTCGACGTGTTCGCCGACCGCCCAGGCGACGGCAATCCGCTGGCGGTGGTGCTGGAGGCCGAGGGACTGGACGATGACGCGATGCAGGCGATCGCGCGCTGGACGCGGCTGCCGGAGACGACTTTTGTCTTCCCGGCTGGCACGCCTGCGGCCAGCTATCGACTGCGCATCTTCAGCCCGCGCCGCGAGGTGCCGTTCGCCGGGCATCCCAGCGTCGGGACCGCGCATGCCGTGCTCGAGGCCGGCCTCACCGCGCCGCGCGACGGCCTGCTGGTGCAGGACGGCATCGCCGGACTGCTGCCATTGCGCGTCGATGGCGATGGCGCGACGCGCACGATCGCTGTACGCACCCCGAAGTCCCGGGTGCTGGAAATCGCCGACCCGGGCGATCCCCGCCTCGTCGGCGCGCTGCGCAAACTGCCATTGGGCGCACTACCTCCGGCCTTGATGGACGGCGGCCGCCGCTGGTGGCTGGCCGAACTCGCCGATGAGGCCGCACTGCGCATTGTGTCGCCAGACTGGGATGCGATCGGCCGGCTCGCGCAGGCCAGCGACAGCATGGGGCTGTGCATATTCGCGCGTTGCAGCGGCCAGCCTTACGACCTCGCCGTGCGTGCCTTCGTCGGCGCGCCGGCGCAGTTCGAGGATGCCGCGTCCGGTGCCGCGAACGCCACGCTGGCGGCATGGCTGGCATCGCGGGGTGCGCTGCCAGGCGTCGATGGTCGCTATCTGGTCAGCCAGGGGCGCGAAGTCGGCCACGATGCGCTGCTGCGGCTCTACGTCGACGACGACGGCGAAGTCTGGTCCGGCGGGCGCGTTTGCACGGTCGTCAGCGGAACCATCGACTGGCGTTGAGCAAAACGAAGGGGCCGTCACCGGCCCCTTCGTTCCCCCTGGTGCACCGTCCGCCTTACTCGGGACGTACGTCCACGCGTACGCGGATGCGGTTGCCCGGGTGGTAATTCGTCCGTGTCGTGTAGTTGCGGCCGCCGTATTCGTAGGTCACATCGTAGGCGTTGACACGGCCGTCGCTGGTCCGTCCATAGTCGGATGTGGAGTAGCTGCCATTGCTGCCGACCTGCACCGGATCGCACACCTGCACCGTGCCGGTGCGCGGATAGCGGTTGCGCTGCGCGTTCTCGTAGACCTTCTGGCCAGCGATACCGCCGACCATCGAACCGATCGCCGAGGTCGCATAGCGCCCCGAACCACCACCGACCTGGCTGCCGACCACCGCGCCGAGCACGCCACCGATCACGGTCGCCATGGTACGGCCGGTGTTGCTGCCATAGCCCTGGTTGTTGCTGCCATAGCCCTGGTTGCCGTAACCCTGGTTGCCGTAATAGCCGTCATTACGATACTGGTCGTTGCCATAGTAGCCATCGTTGCTGTAACCGTCATTGCCGTAATAGCCGTTGTTACCGGCATAGCTGTCCTGGCGGGTGTAGCAGCGCTGGGAATTCGAGGTCGGATAGCCGTAGCCCGAGTTGCTGTAACCGGACTGGATCACCGGATCAACCCGCAGCACGCGCGCGTAATCGTAATGGGCGCCGCTGCCCTGGCCGTAACGGTCGACGGTCGGCTGCCCGTACTGGGGCTGGCCGTACTGGGAGCCGTACTGGGGCTGGCCATACTGGGAGCCGTACTGGGAGCCGTACTGGGAGTAGTACCCCGAGGATTGCGCCGAGGCGGTACCGATGCTGGCGGCGAGGCCCAGGGCAAGGATCGAAGCGGTGAGGCGTTTCATGTGCGGACTCCAGCGCGCCGGGGATGGCGTGGGGGCATCTTGGGTCACGCGAATTAAACGGTGCTGAATTCGACCGCAGCGAAACGGCACGTTTATCTGGCCGACAGCCAGGTCAAGGCCTGCGATGCAGCCACGGCCGCATCGCGGCCCAGGAATGGGCCGATATGGCTGGTTGCAGCGCTCTGCAGCAGCTCGGCCTTCCATTCAGCCGCAAGCCGGCCCGTCAACGCCGGTGTTACGTCCTCGTCTCCAGCGCGCCGCGCACTTGTGCGAGGTAATCCTCGAACGTGGTTGCCGCCCATCCTCGCGGCGAAGGCTGCAGGTCGGGTGCGGCCGGTCCAGGCCCCGGCCTAGAACACGCCGCGCCACACGTTCCATTCCCGACCACCGCCGCCCGCACCATGCATGAGTAGCGCGCCATCGCGCCGTCCAGAACAACTTCAGGCAAGTGTCGCTTCCATGCTGATCGGTACTGCGCTGAGCGCTCGCGACACCGGACAGTTCTTCTCGGCGTCTTCCGCGATCGCGCGGAACTTCACCGGATCGATGCCCGGTACGTCCGCCGTCACCTTCAACCGGATCGCCGAAAGCGATGGCCCGCCTTCCATCGACAGGTCGACTTCGGCGCGGGTGTCGAGCGCGGCCGGCGGATGCCCGGCTTCGGTCAGCTTGGCCGACAGGGCCATGGTGAAGCAGCCGGCGTGCGCCGCGGCGATGAGTTCTTCCGGGTTGGTGCCCTTGACGTCGCCGAAGCGACTGTTGAACCCGTACGGCGTGTCCACCAGCAGGCCGCTGGCCGGTGTGCTGAGCCTGCCCTTGCCGCTCTTGAGGTCGCCTTCCCAATGCGCGGTGGCGTAGCGCGAGATACCCATGGTGGTGCTCCCGGTCCAAAAGGGCCCCTAGCCTAACCACCTGCGTGTTAGCGTCGTATCGCGCTTATGCCGTCTTTCCCGCCTTCGCGGGAATGACGGCGGAAAAACACGTGCTACGAGCCGCAGGCTTGACCTGCCCGGGGCCCTGCGGGACTCTTGCGCTCCCGGCGTAACGTGCCGGCACCCGCCATGACCGCCCGCCGAGTGCCCGCTCGGACGGTAGCGCTTCCGCTGCGGACAGCCATGACGGCCATGTTTTTCAAGGTGAACGCTCGGGTGAATGCCCGACCCAACCACGGGAGAGACGGCCTCATGTCGTATACCACCGAGCAAATCCGCAACGTGGCCCTCGCAGGCCACCCCGGCGCCGGCAAAACCATCCTGTTCGAAGCCCTGCTGCATGCCGGCGGCACCGTGACCACGGCAGGCACGATCGAACGCGGCACCACCGTGTCGGACTTCGACCCGATCGAGAAGGATCGCGGCCATTCCATCGACGCCGCGATCGCCAGCACCGACCATGCAGGCATCCACGTCAACCTGATCGATACCCCCGGCTATCCCGATTTCCGCGGCCCGACCCTGTCCGCGCTGGCGGCCGTGGAAACGGTCGCGATCGTGGTCGACGCCGACACCGGCATCGGCTACGGCACGCGCCGGATGATGGACTACGCCAAGGGCCGCAACCTGTGCCGCGCCATCGTCGTCAACAAGATCGACCACGAAGGCGCGGCCAGTGCACGCCTGCTGGATGAGCTCCGCGACACCTTCGGCCCGGAAGTGCTGCCGCTCAACCTGCCCGCCGACGGCGGCAAGGCGGTGGTCGACTGCTTCGGGCAATCGTCCGGTGAATCAGACCTCGGCCCGGTCGCGGGCTGGCACCAGAAGATCGTCGACCAGGTGGTCGAGATCAACGAAACGGTGATGGACCACTACCTCGACCTGGGCGAAGGCGGCTTGAGCGGTCAGGAACTGCACGACGCCTTCGAGCAATGCCTGCGCGAAGGGCATCTGGTGCCGGTGTGCTTTGTCTCCGCTCGCACCGGCGTCGGCGTGAAGGAACTGCTCGACATCGCCGAAAAACTCTTCCCGCATCCGGGCGAGGGAAATCCACCGCCGTTCGTGAAAGGAAGCGGCGACGGCGCCAGGCCGATCGAGGCCAAACCGGATCCGACGGCGCACGTCATCGCCGACGTGTTCAAGATCGTCAACGATCCCTTCATCGGCAAGCTCGGCATCTTCCGCGTCTACCAGGGCACGGTGCGCAAGGACACGCAGCTGTTCGTCGACGATGGCAAGAAGCCGTTCAAGGTCGCGCACCTGTTCAATCTCAAGGGCAAGGACCACGTCGAGATCGCGCAGGCGATTCCCGGCGATATCGCCGCGGTCGCGAAAGTGGACGAACTGCACTTCGCCGCGGTGCTGCACGACAGCCATGACGAGGACCAGATCCACCTCGCGCCGCTGGCGTTCCCCAAGCCAATGTTCGGGCTCGCGGTCGAGGCCGCGCACAAGGGCCACGAGCAGAAGCTCGCGACCGCGCTGCACAAGCTGGCCGAAGAAGATCCGGCGTTCGCCGTCGAGCACAACATGGAACTCAACGAAATCGTGCTACGCGGCCTGTCCGACCTGCACCTGCGGGTGATGCTGGACCGGCTCAAGGAGAAGTACGGGGTCGAGGTGAAGACGCGCCCGCCGCGTATTGCCTATCGCGAAACCGTCAGCGGCAAGGCCGAAGGCCATTACCGGCACAAGAAGCAAACCGGTGGCGCCGGACAGTTCGGCGAGGTGTTCCTGCGGATCGAACCGCTCAAGCGCGGCTCCGGCTTCGAATTCGCCGACGAAGTGAAAGGCGGCACCATCCCCGGCCAGTTCATCCCCGCGGTCGAGAAAGGCGTGCGCCAGGTGCTGGCCAGCGGCGCCGTCGCCGGCTATCCGCTGCAGGACGTGCGCGTGACCGTCTACGACGGCAAATACCACAGCGTCGACAGCAAGGAGGTCGCGTTCGTCGCCGCGGGCAAGAAGGCGTTCCTCGATGCGATCGCGAAGGCGAATCCGCAGGTGCTGGAACCGATCGTCGATCTCGAGGTCAACGCCCCGGAACAGCACATGGGCGACATCAGCGGCGGCCTGGCTTCAAAGCGAGCGCGCATCAACGGCACCGATTCGCTGCGCGGCGGCGAGATCGTGGTCAAGGCGCAGGTGCCGCTGTCGGAACTGGAGGGCTACGCGGCGGAGCTGAAATCGGTGACCGCCGGCCGCGGGCGCTATTCGCTCGACTTCAGCCACTACGAACCGGTGCCGGCGCAGGTGCAGCAGAGGCTTGTGGAGGCGTATAAGCCGAAACACGAGGAGGATTGAGAGCCCGATTTTGGCTCAACGCAGCGAGTCGAACTTCGGCGGCTTTCCTGCCCCTCGCGAAAAACCCGTAAAAAAACCGGCTTTTGGGGCTTGGCGGCGCACCACAGTTGCCCTACATTCCACTTGCCGCGGGGGATCTCCAGGCAACCCACCCATTCCAACGAGTACCACAGGATATTTATGGCGAAGAAGAAATCCGCATCGAAGAAAGCCGCTCCGAAGGCCGCCGCCAAGCCGGCCGCTCCCAAGCCGATCAAGACAGCTCTGGGCAAGTCCGGGCTGGTGGCCCACATCGCCGATGCGACCGGTATCGCGGCGAAGGACGTGCGGGCCGTGCTGGCTTCGCTGGAAGGCGCCGTGCACGGTTCGATCAGCAGGAAGGGCGCTGGCTCCTTCACCCTGCCGGGTCTGCTGAAGATCACCGCCGTCAACATGCCGGCCAAGCCCAAGCGCAGGGGCATCAATCCGTTCACCAAGGAAGAGCAGTGGTTCGCCGCCAAGCCGGCCTCGGTGAAGGTCAAGGTGCGTCCGCTGAAGAAGCTCAAGGACGCCGCGGCCTGATCGCTGCTGCATCCGCGGGACGGCCTGGGCCGTCCCCGCACGAGGGCCGGATTCGTCCGGCCCTTTTTTGTGGGCCGCCGCTGTCCGGTTAGGATGCGTTTCCGCAGGACTGACGCGGACTACGCGAACCATGGGCGACAGCGCGCACCCGAAGTTCTTTGACGCCTTCCCGATGCAACGCGTGGATGCAGCGGGGCTCGATGCGTTGCTCGCCGACGACGGTGCGATCCGCATCCTGTTCCTGTGGGGCCGCGACTGCCCCAACTGCGACATCGCCAAGGGCCGGATGCTGCTGGCGCCGGAGCGCTTCGCATGGCCGGACGTGCACTGGCTGCACGACAACGTCTACGACGATTGCGCGATGGCGACACGCTTCGGGCTGCACGGCATCCCGACGTTCCTCGTGTTTCGCGGCGCCAGCAAGCTCGGGCGGATCAGCCCCTGGCCGGGCACCGAGCATTTCGTCGCAGCGATCGAGCGCGTGCGCGCGGGCGCTGTGGGCTAGTCCCCTTCCTCTTCCTCGGGCTGGTCGCCCAGGCGCACCGGCTGCGGGACCAGCTGCCCGCGGATCGCGCCGGCGGGATGATCGATGGTGGTGACGAGGAGGTAGGTCTCGCCGTCGCGCATGCGCTGCGCGACGGCCTCGCTTAGATCGAGCTCCCCGTCGACCAGCGAGCCCGCGGTCTGGTTCTTGCGGACGTCCAGCGGCAGCGCCGGCGGACCGTTCTCCGCGCTGGTGCCGGTATGCAGGCTGGCGCCGGTGACATCGGAAGCGAGGCCGCCGAACACCAGGTTGATCCGCACCTTGCCGTCGTCCTGCAGCACCGCCGTGGCCTCGCCGGTGGCCTCGGAATCGGTGGCGGAAACGACGTTGCCACCGTTGAGCACGGCGTGCAAACGCAATTCGGCGGCATGGACCGGGCCGATCGATGCAGCCAGAAAAAGGATGGGAAGGCAGCGTCCGAGGTTCATACGCGTGACTCCATGGGAACCGCCGGCCACGCTACGCCCCACACCACGCGGTCCGACGTGAAGGCGACTTCCGCGGCGCCGGCAGCCGCGCTCGCATCATCGGGTCGCCGTCCCCCGCCTGCGACTTCGTTCCCATCGAACCGGAGTCAGTCATGGACAAGCGTTTCTGGATTTGCGGCATCGTGGTGTCGATCGCCGCGCTGCTGCTGGATTTCGCCGTGCACGGCCTGCTGCTGCAGGGTGACTACAACGCACTGGTCGCCAGCGGGATCATGCGCGATCCCGCCGACGCGCAGCACTACATGCCGTACATGCTGGCCGCGCACCTGCTGATCGGTTTCGGCCTGACCTGGCTGTACCGCAAGGGCATCGACACGGGCAAGCCGGCGATCGGCCAGGGCCTGCGCTTCGGCGCGGCGGTGGCGGTGATGTCGACCATTCCCGGCTACCTGATCTATTACGCAGTGCAGCCGCTGCCGGCGGCGCTGGTGCACAAGCAGATGCTCTTCAGCACGATCGCCATGCTGCTGCTCGGCATGCTGCTGGCATGGCTGAATCCGGGACGCAAGACGCTCTGATGCCAGCCGGCTGGAACAACAGGCGCCCGGATTTCCCGGGCGCCGCGTCCATCCGCGCGCTAACCCGGCTTTCACCGTTGCGGCGTCATCGTGCGCGGCGGTCCTTCCGGAGCGCGGCCATGCGCAACTTGCGATTCATGATGTGGGCATTCGCCGGCGCCGTGGTGCTGGCGGGTTGTTCGACGCTCGGTGCGGTCGCCGGCCTGCTCGGCAACCAGGTGTCCTTCACCGCGCCGCAATTGCAGGGCTATCTCGACAAGCGTTTTCCGCGCGACTACGACAAGCTCGGCGGACTGGTCACGCTGTCGGTGCTCAATCCGCGCCTGAGCATCCCACAGGGCAGCAGCCGACTGCGGCTGGATTTCGATGTCGGCTTCGGTACGCTCGGTCGCGACAGCAGCGCGCCGTCCGGACATTTCGCCGTCGCCAGCGGCCTGCGTTTCGACCTCGACACGCGCGGCCTGCACCTCGACCATCCGACCCTGGAATCGGTCGACGTGCCCTCTCTCGGCGGCGCGATGCACGGAACCGGCCGCGAGCTGATCAACCGCTGGCTGAGCGACTACGCGCGCGACGAGCCGGTGTACAGGTTCGACGACAGCCTGCTGCAGCGGCTCGGCTCGCGCCGCATCGGATCGACCACTATCGAGAATGGCCTGGTGGTCGTGCACCTGGATCAATGACATGACCTGCATCAAGGCCATCGTGTTGTGCGCCGCGCTGACGCTGGCCGCCTGCGGCGGAAACCGCAACACCGACAGCAACGGCAAAATTGCCGCGAATGGCGACGCCGCCCTGCCCAAGCCGGAGGCCGCTGGCGGCTCGGTCACCGGCATGCCCGACAAGCCGGGCCCGGGCCAGGTCGGTCCGCCGGTCCCGGGCACGCCAGCGGACGAAACGCTGCCGCCGGATACGCCGATCGCCAGCGACGGCAGCATCGTCGCGCCGCCCCTCGATGGCGGCGGCATGCCGGGCGAAGTCGAGCCTCCGTCTCCGGGCTATTCCGAAACCGTCCCCGACGACCTGCCGACGCCGCCGGGCGAACCGACGCCGCAGGACGCGGTCGCCACGGTGCGCAACTACTACGCTGCGATCGACGCCCACAATTACGCGCGCGCCTGGACCCTGTGGTCCGATGGCGGGCGCGCCAGCGGGCAGACACCGCAGCAGTTCGCCGACGGTTTCGCCAACACCACCGAGGTCGTCGTGCGGACCGACGCGCCGGGCCGGGTCGACCCGGCCGCGGGCTCGCGCTACATCGAGGTGCCGGTCGCGATCAGCGCGACCCAGCGCGACGGCAGCGTGCGCAGGTACGCGGGCACCTACACCCTGCGGCGCGCGGTGGTCGACGGCGCCACCGCCGAACAGCGCGCATGGCGGATCGCCTCGGCGGACCTCCGCGAAGTGAAGCCGTGACCGCGGCTCGATGTGCTGCCGCGGTACTGGTCGTGCTGCTCGCGGCGTGCCGGCGCGACGCAGCACCGTTGCCGGTGCCCGCGCACGACGCCGGCGCAACCGCGGCAACCGACGCCGCCG
>JBDSFV010000069.1:0-9365 GCA_039919355.1 Luteimonas sp.
CAAGGATCTGCACGGCCTTGTCGCGGCGCTGGCCGAGCGGATCGATGGTTGGTTCCTGGCTGGACTCGGTGATGCCGGGCCGCGCGGACTGGCGGTCGATGCCTTCGCCGCACGCTTGCAAGGCACCGCGGCAGGCGATGGCACGCGCCATACCGAAGTTGCCGCGGCGCTGGCCGCAGCGCTGGCGCAGGCACAGGAGGGCGATCGGATCCTGGTGTTCGGCTCGTTCCACACCGCAGCGGCGGGATTGCGGTGTCTGTAGGCTCCGAATGATGGTTGCTTAACTGGTTTTCTACTGTGTGGATATTCAGGCGCACTACGGCGCGTTGAAGGATCTCGCAAGCCGGTTTTGGTCGCGGCGCGGTATAATTCACACGCCTCCGCTGCCCGCCTCTGCCATGGATTCCGGACTCAAACAGCGCCTGATCGGCGCCGCCGTGCTGGTCGCGCTGGCGGTGATCTTCCTGCCGATGCTGGTGCAGGGACCCGCGCCCGACAGCGGCGTCTCCGATGTGCCCCTGTCGATGCCGGATGCGCCGCGCGGCGACTACGAGACCCGCGACCTGCCGCTGGTGACGCCAGGCAATGCGCCCGATGGTGGCGCCGTCGGCATGGATTCCAGTCGTCCGGCTCCCACGGACGGTGAGGCATTGCCGACCGTGGATACCGCCGGCGCCGGAGCGTCGGCCAGCCAGGCAGCGCCGTTGAGCGACAACGGTGGCGGCGCTGAAACCGAGGCGCTGCCGGCGCAACCCGCCGCGGCCAGCGCGATGTTCCCGGCGACCACCGCGGGCGGCGACTACGCGGTGAGCTTCGGCGCGTATTCGACGGCGGCCGCGGCCGATGCCGTGGTCGGCTCGCTGCGCGCCTCGCAGCTGCCCGGCTATCGCCAGGCCGCGACCATCAACGGCAAGCCCACGCAGCGCGTGCGCATCGGGCCCTATGCGACCCGCGCCGAGGCCGAGGCAGCGCGCTTGCGTGCCGCGCACGTGCGCGATGACGTCGGTGCGCGGGTGGTCGTGCTCGATGCCGAAGTCGCGATGCCGGCACCCGCCGCGCCTGCAGTGGCGGCCACGACACCTGCGCCGGCGACAGCGAAACCCGTCGAGACGCCGAAGCCGGCCGCGACGCCTGCCAGCACCGGTTTCGTCGTCCAGCTCGCTGCATTCAGCAAGCCCGCCGATGCCACTGCCTTGCGCGACAAGGTGCACGCAGCCGGCTTCAGCGCCTTCACCGAATCGGTCAGTACCGACAAGGGCACGCTGACGCGCGTTCGTGTCGGTCCTGTCGCGAGTCGCGCCGAGGCCGAGCAGCTCAAGGCCCAGGTCAAGGCCAGGCTCGGCGTCGACGGCATCGTCCGACCGCATCCATGATCCATGTCGGGATGACCACATGACCGGCACCGACCTGCTGCTGCTCGCAGTGATCGGCGTGTCGACGCTGCTTGGGCTGATGCGCGGCTTCATCGGCGTGCTCGCCTCGCTGGCGGCATGGGTGCTCGCCGGATGGGCGGCGTTCCGTTTCGGCGCGAAGGTCGCGTTGGCGCTCGCCGGCGGAGCCGAGCCCGGCGCCGGACAATTGCTGGCGGGTTATGGGTTGAGTTTCCTCGGCGTGCTCATCTTCGTCGGTGTGGTCGGCTGGCTGGTGCGCAAGCTGGTGCATTCGGTCGGGCTGTCCGGGATCGACCGCGCGCTCGGTGTCGCGCTGGGCCTGGCGCGCGGCGGCTTCGTCGCCTGCATGCTGGTGCTGCTGATGGGCTTCACCACGATGCCGCGCGAACCGGGTTGGCGCGAGTCGCAGGTGGTGCCGGTGCTGTTGCCGGGCGCGCAGTGGCTGCGCGGCTGGCTGCCCGACTGGGCCGCGGCGCGGGTTGATTTCGGTGCTTCGGCGCCACATTCCATCGACATCGGCAACCCATTGCCGTTGCCACAACCTGGCGGCGCGTAGGCGTCGCGGAGAAGTCCCATGTGCGGCATCGTCGGTATCGTTGCAACCACTGAAGTCGCGGCAGCGCTGTACGACGGTCTCACCGTGCTGCAGCACCGCGGCCAGGACGCGGCCGGCATCGCGACTGCCGACGGCTCCCACCTGCGCGTGCACAAGGGCAACGGTCTGGTGCGCGACGTGTTCGACGCCAAGTCGATGCTGCTGCTTCAGGGCCGCGTCGGTATCGCTCACTGCCGCTATCCCACGGCGGGCAATGCCGGCGCCGACGAGGCGCAACCGTTCTACGTCAACTCGCCGTATGGCATCGCACTGGCGCACAACGGCAACCTGATCAATACCGATGCGCTGCGGCGCGAGGTGTTCGAGCAGGACCGCCGCAACGTCAACACCGAATCCGATTCGGAAGTGCTGCTGAATGTGTTCGCGCACGAGCTCGACACCCAGAAAGCGCTGACGCCCGAGTCTGCGTTCCGCGCGGTCGAGGGCGTCAACCGGCGCGCACGTGGCGGCTACGCCGTGGTCTGCGCGGTGCTCGGACTGGGCCTGGTCGCGTTCCGCGATCCGCACGGCATCCGCCCGCTGGTGCTGGGCAAGCGCAGCACCACCGCCGGTGATGAATACGCGGTGGCGTCGGAGTCGGTCGCGCTGGATATCCTCGGCTTCGAGCGCCTGCGCGATGTCGCCCCGGGCGAGGCGGTCGTGGTCACGGCGCGCGGCGAGCTGTTCACCAAGATATGCGCAGAACCGCGGCAGCACGCGCCATGCATCTTCGAGTTCGTGTACTTCGCGCGCCCTGATTCGATGATGGACGACATCTCGGTGCACAAGGCGCGCATGCGCATTGGCGTGAAGCTCGGTGAGAAGATCCAGCGGCTGCGCCCGGACCACGACATCGACGTGGTGATCCCGATCCCGGACACCTCGCGCGACGCCGCGCTGGAGATCGCCAGCGTGCTCGGGGTGAAGTATCGCGAGGGTTTCATCAAGAATCGCTACGTCGGCCGCACCTTCATCATGCCGGGGCAGGGCGAGCGCGCGCAATCGGTCAAGCGCAAGCTCAATCCGATCCCGCTGGAGTTCAAGGACCGCGTGGTGCTGCTGGTCGACGATTCGATCGTGCGCGGCACCACCTCCAAGCAGATCGTGCAGATGGCGCGCGATGCCGGCGCCAGGAAGGTTTACCTGGCTTCCGCTGCGCCACCGGTGCGCTACCCGAACATCTACGGCATCGACATGCCCTCGGTCGAGGAACTGGTCGCGCACGATCGCACTGAAGCCGAGATCGAACAGCTGCTCGGCTGCGACTGGCTGATCTACCAGGACCTCAAGGACCTTGAGGAAGCCGTCTCTGGTCCGAAGCAGCGCATTGACCATTTCGATTCATCCTGCTTCGATGGCAAGTACGTCACCGGCATCGACCCGGCCTATTTCGAGCGCATCCAGCAGTTGCGTTCGGACGAGGCCAAAAAAACGCGGCGCGCGTCGTAGCGATGCGCTCGTTGTTCGATGCCGCGCGTGGCTGCCTCGACGCCGCGGCTCCGGAAGACAAGGTTGCATGCACGTTCGCGGCAGCGACCGCGTTCGCGGATGGTGAACTGGCGATTCCGGAAGCGGCGCCCGCACCGGAACCGATCCGTATGCCCGGTCGACCCGCGGCGCCGAAGCTGGTGCATCCGCGCGAGCTGTCGCAGCGCGGTTTCGGCACACCGGAAGGACGCGCGGCGTTCATCCACGCAATCGCGCATATCGAATTCAACGCAATCGACCTGGCCTGGGATGCGGTCTACCGCTTCCGCGGCCTGCCACATGCCTACTACGCCGACTGGGTCTCGGTCGCGAACGACGAGGCGCGGCATTTCACGCTGTTGCGCGCGCGCCTGCGCGAATTCGGCCACGACTACGGCGACTTCGACGCCCACAACGGCCTGTGGGAAATGGCTTCGAGGACCGCGCACGACGGCCTTGCGCGGATGGCACTGGTGCCGCGCGTGCTCGAGGCGCGCGGGCTCGACGTCACCCCGGGCATGATCGTCAAGCTGCGCGCGCTCGGCGACGACACCACGGCCGATATCCTCGAAACGATCCTGCGCGAGGAAATCGCGCATGTTGCCGCGGGTTCGTGCTGGTTCCGCTGGTACTGCGCGCGCGAGGGCGTCGAGCCGCAGTCGCGGTTCCGCGAGTTGCTGGTCGAATACGCAGGCGGCAGCCTGCGGGGGCCGTTCAACGCGCAGGCGCGGCTGGCGGCAGGCTTCGAGGCCGCCGAGCTGCGAATGCTGGAGCAAAACGACAGTCGTAAAGACCACGCCCCGCAAGCGCACCCGAGTACTGAAACCGCAGTGCTAGCCGTGGACGCCTTCGGAAAATCGTGAGCAATCCCACGCGACGACCGCAGGGCTTCGCCGGCGGCGTCGTGCACAGGGGTCTGTACGTCAGGATATTATGTGACGTGCGTTGTGATATTATGTGACGTAAGCCCTTGACATCCGAGCGGCAGTCATCCTCGAGGGGGGAGTGATGGCAAACCACGCCAGTCAGCAGCCGGCCGACGCACCGTTGCTGATCGTGCCCGTGATGAGCCCCAAGCTGCCAACGGCGGAAAGCCTGTTGCCATACCTGCAGCGTATTGACGTCTCGCGAATCTATTCGAACTTCGGGCCGTTGGTGCACGAACTGGAAGTCCGCCTCGGCAGGCTGCTGATGGTTCCCGCGGGTGGGCTGACATTGGCCAGTTCCGGAACCGCGGCCCTTGTCGGCGCGGTCCTCGCCTCCGTGGGGCGCGCCACTGCTGGGCGGCCGCTGGCGCTGATGCCCGGCTATACGTTCGTCGCAACAGCCGTTGCCGCCGAACAGTGCGGGTTTCGTCCCTTCCTGTCCGACGTCGACCCCGAAACGTGGATGCTGGATCCGGTACGCCTGCTCGGCGACACGCGACTGGAAGAAGTTGGCGTCGTGATACCGGTCGCTCCGTACGGCATCGCCGTGCCACAGGCACCATGGCGCGATTTCCACGCACGCACCGGGATCCCTGTGGTGATCGACGGCGCGGCCAGCTTCGAAGCCATCTGCGCGGATCCGGCCATGTACCTGGGGGATGTGCCGATGGTGATGAGCTTTCATGCCACCAAGAGTTTTGCTTCCGGCGAAGGCGGTGCAGTCGTCTGCGAGGACACACTACTGGTGGGTCGGGCGATCCAGGCGTTGAACTTCGGTTTCTACGGATCACGCCACAGCCGCGCGCCCAGCATCAATGGCAAGCTGAGCGAGTATCACGCTGCGGTGGGGCTGGCCGAACTCGACGGGTGGGAGGCCAAGAGCACCGCGTTCGCACAAGCGGCGGCGCTCTATCGCCGCAAGTTCGCAGAGGCAGACCTGGATGACCGCCTGCTCGTGGCGCCGGACGTCTGCTCCAGCTATGTGCTGTTCCGTTGCCGCAATGTGGAGGAATCGGCGCGCGTGCAACGTCGCCTGCAGGACGACGGCATCGAATTCCGCCTGTGGTATGGCACCGGCCTGCACCGACACGAGCATTTCGCGGACTGTCGCCGGGATGACCTGTCCGTGACCGAGCGCATCGCTCCCTGCATTCTGGGGCTGCCGATGGCGATCGACCTGGGCGAGGCTATCGTTGACCGGGTCCTCGCCCAGCTGGTCGAGGCGCTCGCCGAAGGCTGAACCCGCGCCCGCAACTGGCTGCCCGCGCACCGTTCCTGATTTACCTTGACCTCATTCCGGGCAACGAGTTCGTATGGAACTGTCGCGAAGGGAAGGAAGTGGTATCGCGTGTCGCGCATGGAACGACGGACGATGTCTTCGTTGAACTAAGGGAGCCCGGGTTTGAAGTGCTCACGGTCGAAGTTTTCAGCAGGTCGCCGGTGCGCGTACGGATATCCTTTTAATTCACTGTGTGGCAGGCTTTGATCAAGGGGCCCGGGTCCACGAGGTTCCTGACAATCAACCGTGATACCGCAATGGCGAAAGTCTGTTTCCTGATACCTGCCAGCCCGACCAGCGAGTTTTTCTCGCAAATCGCCGCCTTTGGCGCGGCAGTCGCGCAGTTACCCTGGACTCGCTGGGAACCTTCGGTATCAGTCTGCCTGGGTGGTGATGCCGACTTCGACGCGCTGCATCGTTGGCAGCCGTTCCTGAAGGACGTCGCACTCACCTTCGTCCCGCCGGCGATAACGGAACGGAACACTTTCTATTACGGGCAGATAGACGGCCTGTACAGGTGGGCGCCGCGCGATGCCGACGTGTTGGTGCGCATGGACGCCGATACGCTGCCGGTGGACGATCTCGAGGACGTTCTCGACTTCGTCGTGGCGAACGAATGCATCGCGGGCGTCATGACCCATTTCCCATTTCCGCGAACCCCCGGCTTGAGCGCGAAGCAGTCCTGGCACCAGGTTTCGGACGGGCTGATCGACCGCCCCCTCGATTTCCGCCTGTCCTACTCGCTGGTGGGCAACGAGGGGCGGCCGGACGATCGCGAATCCCCCTTCTATGTGAACGACGGAGCCGTGTTCTTTCCGCGCGCCGTTTTCGACGAGTTCGCGCGCCATTACCTGGCGTTGCGGCCGCGACTGATGGACAGGTTGGCATCGCCGTATTTCGCCGGGCAGGTGGCCCTGACGCTCGCCGCGACCCAGATGGACGCACACACCTGTGCCCTTCCGATGCGTTACAACTTTCCGAACGACGCCGCAGCGACGCGGAAATATCCGGAGGAACTCGAGAACGCGAAGATCTTCCATTACCTTCGGACAGACACGATTGATCGACAACGGATTTTCCGCGACCAGGCGAACTACGCACGCTTCGTGGCAGCCGACCTGGAGGGAGCGAACCGGGCATTCCAGCAACACGTGGTTCGAATTCTGGGGGAACGCTATCCGTTTCCCGGCACCAGCGACACCGGCAGCGACGAGTTATCCGGCCCGGCGTCGCCGTCGCCTGGACCACGCTGCCCATTGCAGGCGTATCGCGAGGCCGTGCGGGTGCACAGCGACAACGTCACGGCCGAGCTGACCCAGATCGACGCCGCGCTCGCGGCTGCATCGCCCCCCGGATCCGGCAGGCGGCAGCAACTCCAGACGCACCGAGCCATTGTCGCGTCCGGTCTGTTCGACCGCGCCTTCTATCTCGCCGGGAACAAGGATGTTGGCAACGCCGGTGTCGATCCACTGCAGCACTACGTGAATCACGGCGACAAGGAAGGCAGAAAACCGAATCCCGGATTCGATCCCGGGTACTACCGGCGGCATACGATGGAACCGGCGGGCCGTTCCGGAAACGCGTTGCAGGATTACATCCAGTTCGGCGAAAGGGAACATCGCCAACCTTGTGCCACGTTCGACCCGGTCCAGTACCTTGCAGCGCACCCGGCTCTCGCGGGAGTGGTCGATCGTCCGCTCTTTTGCTTCCTGCACGTCGGGCCGGTGAATGGGGACGAGCCGCCGCTTCCGCGTCCCGAGCTGCGTGCCGCCATGGGACTGGCCGAACAATTCGCCGCCCGGAGCACGCTAGAGATGCTGATGCGCTTCAAGCAGGAACTGTGCTCGACCTTCGACCTCCCCGAGGCGATGCGTCTGTACAGCGAATTCGCGCTTCTCCCCGAGAGCGGACGGCTGGAACGGAAAGCCATCCGGGGAATACTCGATTACGCGCGCGCCAGCGGCGCCTGCCTGGTCGAACTGCACCCGGGCGGCGAGGCATTCACCGTGCCTGCGCCACGGGTGGTCGGGGAGGCGGCGACCCGCGCGCTCGAGCATGTCTCGCGAGCGAGGTTCGTGGCTTGCCTGGACGATGTCCGAGTGCGAGGGCGATCAGCGGTCGTCGAGACCGTGGACGCGGCGTTGCTGGATTTCGAGCCGTGGGAATCCCGGTTGTTCGATTGCGAGCTGGACATCGACCCATCGATTTTTTGCGTGATCGGCCAGGATGCCTGGGTACCGGGTCCAGTCGATCCATCGACGACGATCCAGGTCGAGGAGGCGTTCTCCCTGCTGGGCCCGCAGACAGGTGCATTCGGGGACTGGATGTACACGGCGCTGCCGCGCTATGTGGCGGCGGACATGTCTGGTCACCTGCCGGCCGTGCCCGTACTCGTGGACAAAGGCTTGCCCCGGTCCATTCTGGACAGCTTGCGGATGATGTTGCGGCCCGGAGTCGAGATCATACAGGTCCCTGCCTTCCGTTCGGTCAGCGTCGGACGCCTGTGGTGCTCGCCAAGCCTTCATTACGCTCCGGCACGGGAAGTGATGGATCACCGCTACAAGTTCGACTACTCGACGCCGTCACCCGCCGCATTCCTGTCGGTCGTACGCGAGATCAACCGGCGCGCGACGCCTGCGCCTATGTCCAGCGGCGCCTTCGGCCGTGTTTTCC
Organism: Luteimonas sp.; assembly: GCA_039919355.1. Classification (GTDB taxonomy): domain Bacteria; phylum Pseudomonadota; class Gammaproteobacteria; order Xanthomonadales; family Xanthomonadaceae; genus Cognatiluteimonas. The sequence goes on from JBDSFV010000069.1 coordinate 8,332, forward strand.
TTGCACGCAAGCCCTCGCGCTGGCGCAAGATGGTCAACCATGCGGCGATAGAGGATGTCGCGCGGGCCCGGGGATTCGCAATCGTCTATCCTGAAGACCTTGACTTCGCGTCGCAGGTTGCTCTCATCCGGGGGGCGAAACACGTCGTTGCGCCGGAGGGGTCGGCCATCACGCTGATGTATTTCGCGAATCCCGGCACGCGCCTGTGCATTCTCAATCACCCGATCATCGAGACGACCGCGTATGACGGTTTGCTCGACGGGATCGACCTTCGCGTACTCGTCGGTCCGATTGTCGAGAAGCATCCGGCTTTCGAGCACCGATCAAGCTACCGTATCGATGAAGCCGCTTTTCTCGAGTTCCTCGGTGGCTGGCTGGAACCGTCCTCATGACGGGCGCGCCATGTGTACATCCCCGGGACATCACTGAAGCGGAACTCAAGGTCGCCATTTCCGCCACAGGCCGCCCGGATATCCTGAAGGAACTCGTGTCGACGTCTCGCGGGAATTTCGGCTTCTTCACGGCACACTTTCCCCACACGTTGAACTATCCGTGGATCGTCGAACGTCTCTTGCCGCTCGCTGGCGGCTCGTCGGTTCTCGATATCGGCGCCGGTGTCAGCCCGGTGCCGCTATTGCTATCGAGCCGCGGGCTGAGCGTCACCTGTATCGACAGCCACCCAGTCGTCCGCGCGTTTCCGGTCGCTCCCAACTGGAACGAGTGGGGTTATTTCGACTACGGCGTCCTGGACCGGCGAATCAATGCGATCCATGGTTCCGTGCTCGACCATCATCCGGTGGAGAGCTACGACGCGATCTACTCCATCAGCGTCCTCGCCCATATGACCCGTGAAACGCGCGAGGCAACAATCGAGCGATGCTGGCGCTGGCTGCGGCCCGGGGGTCGCCTGCTGCTCGCCGTGGACCTGATCCCGGCCAGCGATTTCCTCTGGAACCGATCGGGGGGGGAAGAAGTCGAGCCATTGATGCGGCACGGCACGAGCGACGACCTCATCACGCAATTGCAAGCGCTCG
>JBDSFV010000070.1:0-5456 GCA_039919355.1 Luteimonas sp.
ACGTTGCCCAGGCACACGATCTTGGTGCCCGGACCGGCGCGGGTGATCAATGTCTTCATCTGCTTGGGCGTGAGGTTCTGCGCCTCGTCCAGGATCAGCCAGCGGCTCAGGAACGTGCGCCCGCGCATGAAATTCATCGAGCGGATCTTGATCCGCGAAGCGAGCAGGTCGTTGGTCGCCGCGCGGCCCCAGCTGCCGCCTTCCTGGTTGTGGGTGAGCACTTCGAGGTTGTCGGTCAGCGCGCCCATCCACGGCGTCATCTTTTCCTCCTCGGTGCCGGGCAGGAAGCCGATGTCCTCGCCGACGCTGACCGTGGCGCGGGTCATGATGATCTCGCGGTAGCGCTGCTGGTCCATCGTCTGCGCCAGCCCTGCTGCCAGGGCAAGCAGGGTCTTGCCGGTGCCGGCGGTGCCGAGCAGCGTGACGAAGTCGATGTCCGGATCCATCAGTGCATTCAGGGCGAAATTCTGCTCGCGGTTGCGGGCGAGGATGCCCCACACCGCGTGCTGCGAATGGCGGTAGTCGTCGACGATCTGCAATGTGACCTTGGCATCGTCGACCCTGGCGACCTTGAGTTCGGCCTCCTCGTCACCGGGCAGGTACAGGAACTGGTTCGGATACCAGCTCTCATCCTGCGTGCTGTCGTCCTTGCCGCGGCCGATCTCGTAGAAAGTGCGGCCCTTTTCGGTCCACGATTTCAGCTCCTTGGCGTGGCGCTGCCAGAAATCCTCCGGCAACGCGGTGGCGCCGGTATAGAGCAGGCTGAAATCGTCGAGCGCGCGGTCGTTCTCGTAATCCTCGTTGGTGATCGCGACGATCGAGGCCTTGATCCGCAGGTTGATGTCCTTGGACACCAGCACCACCGGCACGCCCGGCTCGGCGTCCTTCAACGCCAGGATCGAGGCCAGGATCTGGTTGTCCGGCATCGCCTTGCCGAATCCGCGGCCAGGCTCGGCCGCCGCAGTCTGGAAGCGCAGTCGGCCGATGCTGTCGCCGGTGCGCAGTTGCAGTCCCTTCGGACGCTGCAGCAGCAGCCCCTTCTGGATCGCGTCGCCGCCTTGCGCCTCGACCAGTTCGTTGATGAAACGGCTGACCTGGCGCGCATTGCGGCTGGCCTCGGACATGCCTTTCTTGGCGTTGTCCAGTTCCTCCAGCACCTGCATCGGCAGGAACACGTCGTGCTCCTCGAACTTGAACAGCGCGGTCGGGTCGTGCATCAGCACGTTGGTATCGAGGACATAGATGCGCTTGCTACGCGTCATGCGTTCGGCTTCCTGGTAGCGGACGGCAGTGGACCACCGCGACCCGCGGGGCGGGGCAGTGACATGTGGTGGAAACGGATTCGGTCACTGCGTTTGCGCAGCCTGCAGGGCGTCGAATACGGACTGCGCATGGCCGGGCACCTTGACCCCGCGCCAGGCATGGGAGATGCGTCCCTCGGGGTCGATCAGGAAGGTGCTGCGCTCGATGCCGAGCACCTTGCGCCCGTACATGTTCTTTTCCTTGATCACGCCAAAGGCTGTGCACAGTGCCTCGTCGGCATCGCTGGCCAGGTCGAACCTGAAGCCCTGTTTCGCACAGAAGTTCTGGTGCGACTTGAGCGAGTCGCGCGAGACGCCGAGCACAGTCGCACCGAGCTTCCTGAACTTCGGCAGCAACGCATTGAAGTCGATGCCTTCGGTGGTGCAGCCCGGCGTGTTGTCCTTCGGGTAGAAGTACAGCACCAGCCAGCGACCAGCATAATCGGACAATGTCGCCGCGGTTCCGCTGGACAACGCCAACGGCAGGTTCGGAACACTCTTGTTGAGCATGGTGTCGCCGGCATCGATCATCGTCAGAACTTCATCGGATCCATGATCGCGTCGAGGTTGAGGTGATCGCAGAACTCGAGGAAGTCGTCGCGCAGCGCGGCGATGTGCATGTCGGCGGGGATGCCGATGGTGACCTGCGCGGTGAACATCTCGGCACCGGTCTGCATCGCGCGGTAACGCGAGCAATGCAGGCTCTCGATGGTGATGCTCTGGCGGTCGAAGAAATCCGCGAGCTGGAACAGGATGCCGGGCTTGTCCGCGGCCACCACCTCGACCACGTACGGCAGCAGGTTCGATTGCACCGGTTTGGGTCCGGTGCGGTACCAGACCAGCTTCAGCCCCTCCTCGCGCTCGAGCCGGGCCAGCATTGCCTCGAGCTTGGCGACCGAGTCCCACGAGCCGGTGGCGAGCGCGGTCACCGAAACATCGCGACCGACCGTGCTCAGGCGGGTGTCGACGAGGTTGCAACCGCTGTCCGCGATCCGCCGTGTCACCGCCAGCAGAGGCGACCGCGGATGCGTCGTATAGGCGTTGATCAGCAGGTGGTTCTCGTTCGGCGCTGGCCGGGAAGCGGTGTCAGGATCGGTCAAGGCGGCGTCCGCGGCGTGGGGGGCTGAACGGCGGCCGGAACACCTTCACGCAGGCGAACCGGATGCCACGGCCCAGCATACTTGCCCGTGCTTTGACGCCGCAAGTAACATGCGATGATCCTCTCAAGATGATCCCTGTCCAGTCGCGCACGCTCCCGTGCAGGCTTCCCCACACGTGCTTTTCCCGACCAGAGCCTGACCTTTGCGGATTTCCGGCAGCATCACCGCCCTGGCGACGCCATTCACGGCCGCCGGCGAACTCGACCTCGACGGCTGGCGCCGGTTGCTGCAGCTGCAGCTTGACGGTGGCAGCGAAGGCGTGGTCGTGGCCGGATCGACCGGCGAGGCCGCCGCGCTGTACGACGTCGAATACGACACGCTGCTGCGCAGTGCGGTCGAGTTCGTCGCCGGACATGCGGGTAACCGGTATTTTCCGGTGCTGGCCGGGACCGGCCTGTCCAACACCGCCAAGACCATCGAGCAGACCAGCCGAGTCGCCGCGCTGGGCGCCGACGCCGCGCTGGTGGTGACGCCGCCGTACGTGCGCCCGACCCAGCCCGGGCTGCTCGCGCATTACCGCGCGATCGCCGACGACGGCGCGCTGCCAGTGGTGCTGTACAACGTGCCCGGCCGCACCGGCTGCGACCTGTTGCCGGAAACGGTGGCGGAACTCGCTGTGCACGAACGCATCGTCGGGATCAAGGAAGCGCGCGACGAACCCGAACGCATGGCGGCGCTGCTGCCATTGCGCAGCGATGGCTTCGTGGTGCTCAGCGGCGACGACCCGACCGCGGCACGCGCGATGCTCGTAGGCGCTGATGGCGTGATCTCGGTTGCATCCAACGTGCTGCCGTGCGCATTTCGCAAGCTGTGCGACCTCGCGCGCGCCGGCAAGCGCGCCGAGGCAGAAGGCTGGGACGTGCAGCTGCACGGTATCTACGACTTCCTTGGTGTCGAGCCGAATCCGATCCCGGTGAAGGCGATCCTGTCGCGGCTGGAAATCGGCCGCGGCCTCCGTCTGCCGCTGACATCGCTGTCGCCGGTGCATGCCGAGCGCGCAGCGCGCACCACCGCCCAGATCCAGCAACTCGAACAATCCTGCCGCGACGCCCTCGCGGCCTGACCCCTGCAGGAGATACCGATGCGCCAGCTTCAAATGGATGGTTCCACCATGTTGCGTTCGCTCGCCGTTGCCACCGTCCTCGTTGCGGTGATCGGCTCCTCAGGTTGCCGCTGGTTCCGCAAGAACAGCGCCTACCAGCAAAGTGCCGAGAGCCGTCCGCTGGAAGTGCCGCCGGATCTCGACCGGCCCAATACCGAGGGAGCGATGCAACAGCCCTCCGGTGCGGCACAGTCGGTGACCCGCTCATCGATGCCGGCGCCGGCGGCAGCATCCGCGAAGACCAGCGCGACCGGCTTCACCATCGCCGGCGAACGCGACGATGTGTTCAACAAGGTCGGCGAGGCGCTGGCAGCGACCGGTGGCGTCACCATCGCCAGCAAGGCGCAGTTGCTCGGCACCTACGACGTCAACTTCGAGGGCGCGAACTTCCTGGTGCGGGTGACCAAGGTCGAGGCCGGTGTCTATGTCTCCGCGGTCGACCCACGCGGCATGCCGGCCACCGATGCGGCACCGACCAAGCTGATCGTGGCGTTGAAGAGCGCGCTGGGCGGCTGACGCCAACCAACATCCAAGAACAAAACGGGCGCCGCGAGGCACCCGTTTTCGTTTCGGCGGAACGCTCAGCGTTCCAGCAGCGGCAGCTTGTCCGGCTTTCCTTCCCAGTCCTTCGCATCCGGCGGCGCGTCCTTGCGCGTGGTGATCACCGGCCAGGCCTTGGCCAGCTCCGCGTTCAGTGCGGCATAGCCTTCCTGGCCGGCCGGCACGTCGTCCTCGGGATAGATCGCGTTGACCGGACATTCTGGTTCGCACAGGGTGCAGTCGATGCACTCGTCGGGGTCGATCACCAGGAAATTCGGGCCTTCGTGGAAACAGTCGACCGGGCACACCTCGACGCAGTCGGTGTACTTGCACTTGATGCAGGCTTCGGTGACGACGAAGGGCATGGCGGCATTTCCGGTTTCGACGATGCGCCGCCAGTTTAGCGATTCATGCGCCGACAGACGAAAAAAACCCGACCGGAGCCGGGCTTTTTCCGGAGAACCTGCACATGAGATGGGCGGGTTCGCGTGGATGGTGCTCCCTACGGGATTCGAACCCGTGTTTTAGCCTTGAGAGGGCCACGTCCTGGGCCTCTAGACGAAGGGAGCGGGGTGGCTCGACGAGCCGCCGACCGGACGATCGGCCCCGTGGCCAAAGGTCGGCGCACAAGACTTGTTAGTATATGGGCCGCGCTTGCCGCTGGCAACGCGATCCCGCCCCCCTCGGCTCCTTTCGCGGCCGCGCCGCCCTCGATGCCCATCCAGACCGACGACCCCAATGCCGACGGCGCGCACTCCGATTTGCGCCCGACCCAATTGCGAACGATCCCGCGCGACGCGCACCCGATCTCGCGCAAGGACATCAGTCCGAACGCGCTGCGGGTGCTGTACCGGCTGCGCGATGCCGGCTATGGCGCCTACCTGGTCGGCGGCGCCGTGCGCGACCTGCTGGTCGGCGGCCATCCCAAGGATTTCGACATCGCCACCAGCGCGACTCCGGAGCAGGTGCGCCATCTGTTCCGCAATTCGCGCCTGATCGGGCGTCGCTTCCGGCTGGCGCACGTGGTGTTCGGCCGCGAGATCATCGAGGTCGCCACCTTCCGCGCCAACGTCGACGACGGCAGCGGAGACCGCGAACTGCACGAAGGCGGCCGCCTGCTGCGCGACAATGTCTTCGGCATGATCGAGGACGACGCGGTACGGCGCGACTTCACCGCCAACGCGCTGTACTACTCCATTGAGGATTTCTCGGTGCGCGACTACACCGGCGGCTTCTAGGATGTGTGCAACCGCGTGCTCAGGCTGATCGGCGACTCCGAGCAGCGTTACCGCGAGGACCCGGTACGCATGCTGCGCGCGGTGCGCCTGGCCGCGAAGCTCGACTTCACCATCG
>JBDSFV010000071.1:0-6729 GCA_039919355.1 Luteimonas sp.
GCGATGGTAATGGTCGGCGCGCTGCTGGTGTCCGGCGTGGAAACGGTGTGGAGCGGAGTCGAGATCCCGCACTACGGCGACGCGATCACGGTCAAGGATTATCGCGGCGCGGATATCAAGCTGGAGCGCTTCGCCGAGATGGCGCGCTTCAATTATGGATCGACGGTGATCGTGCTGTTGCCGCCAGGCGTGGCGGAACTGGCACCGAACCTGTCAGCGGAGTCACCGGTTCGTCTCGGCGAGCGTCTCGCCCGCCTTTTGTAGGATGGGTTGGACGCGCAGCGTCGTAACCCATCAATCGCGTGCATGGTTATGGGTATCGCTACGCTCAACCCATCCTACGGGCTCTTAACCACAACCATCACTCCCGGCACCCTTCCAGCCGCAACCGCTGCCCCGGCCGGATGCCGTAACGCGGGCCTGTGATGTCATTGGCCCCCGCCAGCACGCGCATGTCGCACTGGAACTTCTGCGCGATCGAGGTCAGGGTTTCGCCGCGCTGCACACGATAGGTGCGCACTTTCGCCAGCGCCGGCTCGGTGGCGATCGCGGTCGGCACGCCGGTGGCCATCGTCGTCGAGGCTGCCATGGGCAACGGCATCATCGGCCCGGTGCGCACGATCGCCGAATTCGGGTCGCTGCGCACCAGTTGCTGCGCCAGCGCCGCGCGCGGGCCCTGCACGCAGTAGCGGTTGTAGAGGCCGACGATCCTGGTCGTCGCGTTGAGCGTGGCGCCCGCGGGCAGCCAGCTCTCGGCCTCGTAGCGCGGATTGAGATTGCGCAACGCGCGCATGTAGCCCTCGCGCACGCCCTTGTTGCCGAGGCAGATGGAAAGTTCGTAGATCGATGCCGGCTTCGCCAGCCGCAACGGTGCCGGCCGCGCATCGACCTTCGGCAGGCTCAGGCCGTACTGCTTGGGATGCAGGAACAGCCACGCCGCGGCGATCACCATCGGCACGTAGTCCTGCGTTTCCGGCGGGAACTGCGCGTAGACGTCGGCATCCCAGAAACCACGTCCGCCGGCGCCCTGATAGACGCGCAGGGCGCGGCCCTCGCCGCCGTTGTAGGCCGCCAGCGCGAGTTCGATGCTGCGGTTGAGCTCGCCCATGCGCTCGTTGAGGTAGGCGGCGCTGGCCTCGGCGGCGGCGCGCGGGTCGTAACGGGTATCGAAGCCGGTGGCGTCGGGGCCGAGGCCGAAGCGCTTGCCGGTCGCGTACATGAACTGCATGGGTCCGGCGGCACCGGCGCGCGAGGTGGCGTGTACCTTGCCGTTGGATTCCTTGGCCATGATCCCGAACAGCAACGCCTCCGGCAGCCCGGAGCGTTCGTACGACGGCCACATCAGCTGGCGCATGTATTCATAGTTCTCGAAACTCTGGATCAGTGGCCCGCGCAGGTCGGTAAGCCAGCGGCGGATGCCGGCCTGCACCGCCGGGTTGTACTGCACCATCGTGTCGAAGCGGTGGGTCCGGTCGTCGAGCAGGCTGGCGGCTTGCGCGGCCTGGGGCACCGCGGCATTGAAGGCCGCGTCGCCGACGTGGTCAGAACCAATATGATCAGGATCCGGATCGTTCGGGTCGATCTCGTCGTCTTCCCCGTCGGCAGGCGCTTCACTGTCCGCACCGAGCTTCAACAGGCGCTTGTAGGTCGCCAGCAGCGTCGAGACCTGGCAGCCCTTCTGCTTGCCGCAGGCGGCAACGACGTCCTCCATGTCCTCCAGCGCGGCGTCGCTTTCCTTCTGCCCGTCGGGATCGTTGTTGCCGATCCTCACCAGCGCCTGCCGGTAGCGCGCTTCGGCCATCGCCATGTTCTGGTTGAGCGTGTCGACATTGGCCTGGTCGCTGCGCGACAGCGCGGCGGCGTCGGGGGCAACGACCAGCAACAGGAGAACGCAGGCCAATGGCGCAAGGCGCCAGGCAACAGCAAATAAATTCATGAATGGCAAACGGTAGCGAGGGGAAGCCGCAGGGTAGCCCCGCCGCGGGAAGGGGGGCAACCCGGAATCGCAGCGCATAGAATCGGCGCAACTCCCCGGAAGGATCGCGCATGGACCCCATCCTCGTCGGCAAGGCCATCACCACGCCGGACGCTGGCAACGTCTGGCTGCTGCCAAAATACGGCAACCGCCACGGCCTCGTCGCCGGCGCCACCGGCACCGGCAAGACAGTGACATTGATGACGCTGGCCGAGGGTTTCTCGCGGATCGGCGTGCCGGTGTTGCTCGCCGACGTGAAGGGCGACGTGGCCGGGCTCGCCGTCGCCAGCACGCCGAACGAGAAACTGCAGGCGCGCATCGCCGAACTCGGGATCGCCGACTACAAGCCAGAAGGCAGCCCGACGATCTTCTGGGACCTGTACGGCAAGCTCGGCCATCCGGTGCGCACCACTGTCAGCGAAATCGGGCCGACGCTGCTGGGGCGCATCCTCGAGCTCAACGACACGCAATCGGGCGTGCTCGACATCGTGTTCAAGCTGGCCGATGACCGCGGCCTGCTGCTGCTCGACCTCGATGACCTCCGCGCCTTGCTCGGCCTGGTCGGCGACGAGCGCAAGGACATCTCCACCAGCTACGGCCTGGTCAGCACGCCGTCGATCGGCGCGATCCAGCGCGCGCTGCTGCGGCTGGAACAGGAAGGCGGCGCGAACTTCTTCGGCGAACCGGCGCTGGAACTGTCCGATCTGATGCGCACCACGCCCGATGGTCGTGGCGTCATCGGCATCCTCGCCGCCGACCAGCTGATCCTGAAGCCGCGGTTGTATTCGAGTTTCCTGCTGTGGCTGCTGTCGGAGCTGTTCGAGCAGCTGCCGGAAGTCGGCGACCTCGACAAGCCCAAGCTGGTGTTCGTGTTCGACGAGGCGCACCTGCTGTTCGACGACGCGCCACCGGCGCTGCAGCAGCGCATCGAACAGGTCGTGCGCATCATCCGCTCCAAGGGCGTGGGCGTGTACTTCTGCTCGCAGTTCCCGGACGACGTGCCCGGCAACATCCTCGGCCAGCTCGGCAACCGCGTGCAGCACGCGTTGCGCGCGTTCACGCCGCGCGACCAGAAGGCGGTCAGGACCGCGGCCGAGACCTTCGTGCCGAACCCGCACCTGGACGTGGCGCAGGCGATCTCGCAGCTCGGCGTCGGCGAGGCGCTGGTATCGATGCTGCTGGACAAGGGCGTGCCGATGCCGGTCGAACGCACATTGGTCGCGCCGCCGCGTTGCCGCATGGGCGCGATTACCGACAGCGAACGCGCGCAGATCCGTGCCGGCAGCCCGGTCGGTGGCAAGTACGACCAGGCGATCGATCGCGATTCCGCGTCCGAAATGCAGGCCAGGCGCGCTGAAACCGCAGCTGTGCAGGCCGGCGCCCCGCCGGCGAAGACCGCCGCGTCGGAACCCGACCAAGGCGGCTTCGGCCAGGCAGTCAAGGACGCGGTATTCGGCACCAGGCGTCGCCAGGGGATGGTCGAATCGATGGCCAAGCAGGCCGCACGCACCGTCGGCAGCCAGGTCGGCCGCCAGATCCTGCGCGGCGTGCTCGGCGGCATCTTCGGCGGCCGCCGCTGACCTCATTCTTGTGTCGCAGTCGACGCTCAAAGGCAGGCCATTTCCCGGAAGCTTTTCCGGGGTTGAATCCAGGGTCGAGCCCCAAAATTCCGCGCCACCGCCGATGGTGATGGAAGTGACCGCCAGTCTTCGGTTACCGCGTTGTTCCGGGCGCATGGGTGGCTTGGGGCCAGTCTGCATCACGCCGCCGCCCGGCCGGGGCCGCCGGCGCGCCCTCCCGCCGGCCATTGCGCCAATGGCGCATAAGGAACCCGTCATGACCCGTCTCACCCGCGCGCTGTGCGCAGTGCTGGCGTCGACCGCAATGCTGGCCGCCACGTTCTCCGTCCTGGCGCAGGACAGTGCCGACACCGCCATCGTTTCCATCTACCGGATCGCACCCGGCAAGCACCTGGAATTCCTGAAGTGGATGGCCGCCCGCGAAGCTGCCGACAAGGAAGCCGGCGTGCCGGCGACGCAGTGGTATCGGCATCTGGATGGAGACAGCTGGGATTACATCGCCATCGCCCCCGACGTCGACGACGCGATGGGCAGCAAATCCGACGCGATGGCGAAGAAGCGGGGCATGGCCGTCGGCATGAAGGCGGGCCTGGAGTTGCGCGGGCTGATGGCCTCGCATACCGACACCATCGTCGCCGGGCCGTCCACGGCGACCGAACTGGTGCAGGAAGCCAGCCAGCCCTGAGCGACCGCATTCCCGCGCCCGGCGCCCTTGCCACGCTCCGGGCGCGCGATGCCGGCCCTTGAGTGATCCGGGTGACTTTGCGATAACACGGCGTCATCGCATCGTGTCCCCGCATGTCCCGCTGGCGTCCCCCTGCCGAGAAAAGCACCGCGCTGGTCACCCGCGCAGGCCATGCGCGGCTGAAGGTGGAGCTCGACGAGCTCTGGCGGATCAGGCGCCCTGAAGTGGTGAAAGCCCTCGCCGCGGCCGCGGCCGAGGGCGACCGGTCCGAGAACGCCGAATACACCTATCGCAAGAAGCAGCTCGGCGAGATCGACCGCCGCGTGCGTTATCTCAGCAAGCGGCTGGAAACATTGCGCGTGGTCGACACGGTGCCGGCGGACCGCGAGGCGGTGTTCTTCGGCGCCAGCGTCGAGGTCGAGGACCTCGCCAGCGGGGAGCTGTCGCGCTACCGCATCGTCGGCCCCGACGAGACCGACGCGAAGCTCGGCTGGATCAGCATCGATTCGCCGCTGGCGCGGGCGATGCTGAAAAAGCACGTCGACGACGAGTTCGAAGCGATGCTGCCGAGCGGCCTGGTGCGCTTCGCGATTGTCGCGGTCGACTACCCGCCGGGCGCCTGACCGATCGATTTCGGCAGCGGCGGAGTGCCACTCTGCTGCTCGTCTCCGGGCGCACAGTTGCGGGCTCGCTCGGCCATCGCCTCGTAGCTGTCACGGAACTGCTCGAGTTCATGATCCTCGAGCTCCTCGAGGTCGAGCAGTCGGTTGTTGGCGCCCTGCGTGGCACGGATCAGCTCGTCGAGCTTGATCTGCATCGCCTCGGTATCGCGGTTCTGGGTGTTCTGGATCAGGAACACCATCAGGAAGGTGATGATGGTGGTGCCGGTATTGATCACCAGCTGCCAGGTGTTGCTGAAGCCGAACATCGGCCCCGTGACCACCCACGCCAATACCACCAGCACCGCCAGCCCGAAACACAGCGGCCGTCCGGTGAAGCGCGCTGCCGCCTTCGCCAGTTTCATGAATCCGTTCGCCTTCCGCATCGCGCACCTCGCCGGACCCTGTTCGCGCGGATTATGCCGCGTGCGGATCAGATGCCGCCGTACCAGTCGTAGCCCTGGTCTTCCCAGTAGCCGCCGTGGCCGCCGCCGAACGCGGCATAGCCGTCGACGACCTCGATCATGCGCACGTACTTGGGCTGCTTGTAGCCGAGCTTGCGCTCGATCCGCATGCGCACCGGCGCGCCGTTGGCGATCGGGATCGGTGCGCCGTTGAGGCTGTGCGCGACGATCGTCTGCGGGTGGTAGGCGTCGTTGAGGTCCACGCTCTCGTAGTAACGCGAGCCATCGCCGCCGAGGTCGTCGAAGCAGTGGAACACCACATGGCGTGCCCCGGTTTTCAAGCGCGCGAGGTCGAGCAGCTGCGCCAGCGGGACCCCACTCCACTTGCCGATCACGCTCCAGCCTTCGACGCAATCATGGCGGGTGACCTGCGTACGCGCCGGCAGCGCGCGCAGCGCGTCCAGCGAGATCTCCAGCGGCCGCTCGACCAGGCCGGCGACCTGCAGGCGGTAGTTGCGGAAGCCATCGGCCTTGAGCGCGAGGTATTCCGGCGTCTGCGGATTGATCGAACCATTGGGTCGGAACAGCGGCGAGATCATCGATTCCGGATATTCGAGCGCGAGCCGATCGCCGGTCAGCGCCCGCTGCACGCGCTCGCTGAGCGGTTCGGCGAGGCCGAGCACGTCGACGAAACGCTCGCTCTTGGACAATGCATCGCACCCGGCCAGCAGGCCAACGCCGGTACCGGCGATCGCGGCGCGCAACAGGCGCCGGCGGGATGCAAGGACATGGTCATTCATGGCCAGGTTCCGTCCGTTCACCTGCGCGCGGATAACGCACGCGAAAGCGCCCGCTGATCATCGAGCGCAGTTCGTTGATCGGCCCGGCATAGACCACCATCAGCACGTGCACGAGGGTGAACAGCACGAACAGCGCCATCACGATGAAGTGGATTGTGCGCGCCGACTGCCGGCCGCCCACCAGCTGCAGCCACCAGCCGAGCACGCTGTCCATCTGCGGCGACATCGACAGGCCGGTCAGCACCGCCAGCGGCGTCAGCACGAAGATCACGCCGAGATAGGCCAGCTTCTGCAGCGGGTTGTAGCGCGTGGCCTCGTCGCCGACGGGATGCTGGAGACGCAGGTGGCCGACGATCGTTTTCGGAATGTCGCGCCAGTCGCGGCGCTGCATTGCCAGGTCGCGCACCAGGTGGCGGCTGGCCAGCGACCACAGCAGGTAGCCCGCGCCGTTGATCACCCACAGCCAGGCGAAGAAGAAATGCCAGCGCCGGCCGAGCGCGAGCGAACGCGTGCCGGGGATCGTCGCCCACTCCGGAAAGCCACGCACCACGTTGCGGCCGTCGGAGGATCGCGCGGAAACCCCGAGCACGCCTGTGGTATCGAACTGCGCTGCACCGACGCGGGTG
>JBDSFV010000072.1:0-6234 GCA_039919355.1 Luteimonas sp.
TTGACGCCGGCAGGATCGTCAGCACCCGTGGCCGCATCGCGATCAGCGACACCGAATTCGGCGCCACTCCCGGGGACCGCATGCACGGCGCACCGATCGTGGCCCTGGTCGATGCCGGTTCCGCCAGCGCCGCGGAGGTGCTGGCCGGCGCGCTTGCCGACAACCATCGCGCCCGCATCGTCGGCAGCCGCACCTTCGGCAAGGGCTCGGTACAGACGCTGCTGCCGCTCGACAACGGTGACTCGGTCAAGCTCACCACCGCGCGCTACTACACACCCAGCGGCAAGTCGATCCAGGCACGCGGGATCGAGCCCGACGTCGTGCTCCATCCCGGCAAGGACGGCGTCGACGGCAGCCGCGCCGATTACACCGAAGCCTTGCTGCCGGGCCACTTGCGTGGCGACGCCGAGGAGGCCGGCAGCAACGCCGGCGAAGTGCTGGAGGGCGATGCGCCGATCACCGCGGCGCTGATGGAACTGAAGAAGCAGGTTGCGGCGACGCCAACGGCTAAAACCAAGGGCTGAGCAGTGCAGGGCGGGTCTTGACCCGCCATGTTGGCGTGAACCGAAGGAGCGACAGGCGGCGGGTCAAGACCCGCCCTACCGCGGCTTGGCCGGCAGCGGGAACGGCGTCACCACCTTCTCGCCGGTCCCGGCATCGCGGATCGCCGACTGGCCCTTCTTCTCGACTTCCTCGATGCGGACGACGCTCTGCATCGGCAGGTGCAGCACGCGCGTGCTGCCGAACTCGTCGCGCAGGCGTTCCTCGGTCGGGTCGACCACGATGCCGTCGTGCACGTCGAACACCAGTTCGCCGACTTCGGTGAAGCCCCACAGGCTGCTGCCGGCCACGTGCCGCGCGTACAGTTCGTAGACCTTGCCGTGGTTGAGGAAGGTGACCTTGTAGAGCCTGCTCTTGTGGGGCGTGTTCATGGCGCGATTATAGGGATCACCCTGTCCTAGCCTGCTCAATAGCCGCTGCGCATGCGCAGCCGCCGCGCGACCGCCGCGCGCACGAACAGCGCGAACAGCACGCCGAACGCGAAGCCGGCGACATGCGCCACCCACGCCACCGCGCCGAACGCGGGACCGATGTAGGCGAACACGATCTGCAGCAATGCCCAGATCCCGATCAGCAGCGACGCCGGTGCGCGCACGAATTCCAGGAACAGCCCCAGCGGCACCACGACGCCCAGCCTGGCCCGCGGGAATAGCGCCAGGTAGGCGCCGATCACCGCCGACACCGCACCGCTGGCGCCAATGACCAGCCGGTGCGGCGCGCCAATGACCAGCACCGCGGCAAGATTGGCGACCGCGCCGCCGAGCAGGAACAGCAGCAGGAACCGCCATGGCCCCATCACCCGTTCCGCCGGCAGCCCGAAGATCAGCAGGAACACCAGGTTGCCGAGCAGGTGTGCCCAGTCGGCATGCAGGAACAACGCCGTGAGCAGGCGCAGGCCGCGGCCTTCGGACCACAGTGCGTGCCAGGTGTCGGCCAGTGCCTGGCCACCGGTGAGCGCGCCCCAGTCGAGCAACAGCGTGTGCTGCGCCGAATTCGGGCGGGTGCTGGCCCACAGGTAGGCCAGCCACAGCGCCGCGAACAGCAGCGGGGTAGCCCAGCGCAAGGTCCGGCGGATGCGGGTGGGAAGGGCGACGAACATGCGTCAGGAGCTTATGGGAAGCGGCCAAGATAGCTCGGCGCCGCCGCTGCAGGCGTCTTCGGCGCGGCTGGGCGGGTTGTTACCATTCGGTTAAAGCCACGCTATAGTACATACGGCGTCGTACGTCGGAGGGATTTCCCGCACGCGCCTGGTGCAGCGATGCCGTCGTCTGCGTCAAGCCACGACTCGAACACAGACCTCGTCACCGGAGATCGAGCAATGCAGATCGCTTCCCGTGTTACCCGGATTTCCGCCCTCGCGCTCGGCATCGCCGGCACGCTGGCGATCGGCCAGGCCAACGCGGCCGGCTTCCAGCTGAAGGAAAACAGCGTCAAGGCGATGGGTCGCGCGTTCGCCGGTTCCGCCGCCGCCCCGGGCGATGCCTCGGTCGTGGTCAACAACCCGGCCGCGATGAGCCAGTTCGACAAGAACACCGTCCAGGCCGACGTGACCGTGGTCGACCTCAGCTCCACCTTCACTGGCGGCGGCACTGACGCCTTCGGCGGCCCGCTGACCGGCGGCAACGGTGGCGATGCCGGTGACATCACCCCGATCCCGGCGCTGTCGGCGATCTTCCCGCTTGGCGACACCGGCGTCACCGTCGGCGCCATGGTCAGTGCACCGTTCGGCCTGAAGACCGAATACGAAAACGGATGGGTCGGCCGTTACCATGCACTGAAGTCGGAGCTGAAGACCGTCGACCTGACCCTGTCGGCTTCGCTCGATGTCACTGAGCGCTTCTCGGTCGGCGTCGGCCTGATCTACGAGCGCGCCGAGGCGGAGCTGACGAAGGCCGTCGACTTCGGTACCGCGCTTTGCGCCAACCCGAGCACCCGCCCGCTGTGCCTCATCCCGGGTTCGCCGTATGGCCCGCAGCGCAATGACGGATTCGCCGGCATCAAGGGCGACGACACCGGCATGGGCTGGCTGTTCGGCCTGCATTGGCGCCCGACCGACAAGCTGGCCATCGGCTACTCGCACCGCTCCGAGATCGACCACGAGATCGAAGGCGACGCCGACTTCGAAGTGCCGGCCAACGTGCGGCCGATCTTCGATGCCAATCCGTTCCCGCCGGCACGCGCCGTGTTCACCGACACGACCGGCACGGCCAAGCTGACCACGCCGAGCATCGATACGCTCAGCGTGTCTTACGCCTTCGGCGATCGCTTCACCCTGCTCGCCGACGTGGCGCGGACCGACTGGCATTCACTGCAGAACGTGACCATCGACTTCGCCAACCCGGTCCAGGCGAACTCGGTGGAGCAGTTCCGTTGGGAAGACACCATGTTCTATTCGCTCGGCGTCGAATTCGCGCTCAGCGATGCGTTCACCCTGCGAGGCGGCATCGCCCGCGACGAAACGCCGACCAACGATGCGGCGCGCACGCCGCGCCTTCCGGACCAGGATCGCGACTGGTTCTCGATCGGCCTGACCTGGGATGCCAGCGAGTCGCTGGAAGTGAATGCCGGTTACACCCGCATCCTGGTCGACGATCCGACCATCAACAATCCGGAGAACAGCAGCGGCGCGCACCTGCGTGGCAGCTACGATGCCGACGTCAACCTGTTCGGCGTCTCGGCGCAGTATCGCTTCTGATCGCGACATGCAGTACGGAAAAGCCCCGCTCCGGCGGGGCTTTTTCCTGGCCTCGGTTGACGTCGGCCTATTCGCCGAGCGTCAGCAACGAGGCATTGCCACCGGTGGCGGTCGTGTTGACGGTGACCGTCTTCTCGGTCGCGAAACGCGGCAGGTAGTGCGGGCCGCCGGCCTTGGGGCCGGTACCGGACAGGCCTTGGCCGCCGAACGGCTGCACGCCGACCACCGCGCCGATCTGGTTGCGGTTGACGTAGGTGTTGCCGACCTTGACCCGCGACACGATGCGGTCGATGGTTTCGTCGATGCGCGAATGGATGCCGAGCGTCAGCCCGTAACCGGTGGCGTTGATCGCGTCGATCACCTGGTCCAGCTCGTCTGCCTTCCAGCGCACCACGTGCAACGCCGGACCGAATACTTCCCTGTGCAGACGGTCGATCGAATCGATCTCCCACGCGCTCGGCGCGAAGAAGCTGCCGTGCGCGGTGTCCGCGTCCACTTGCGCCTGCGCGATCAGCTTCGCCTCGCCACGCATGCGGCCGGCGTGCTCGTCAAGCAGGCACAGCGCGTCGTTGTCGATCACCGGGCCCACGTCGGTCGAGAGCAAGCCGGGATCGCCGACCTTCAGCTCCGCCATCGCGCCGGCGAGCATCGATACCACCTTGTCGGCGATGTCGTGCTGCACGAACAGCACGCGCGCGGCCGAGCAGCGCTGGCCGGCGGAGGTGAAGGCAGACGACAGCGCGTCCTTGACGAGCTGTTCCGGCAGCGCCGAGGAATCGCCGATCAGCGCGTTCTGGCCGCCGGTCTCGGCGATCAGCACGCCGATCGCGGCGTCGCGCGCGGCGAGTGCGCGGTTGATCGCGCGCGCGGTGTCGGTGGAGCCGGTGAAGGCGACGCCAGCGACGCGCGGATCGCGCGTCAATGCCGCCCCGATGCTGGCGCCGTCGCCCGGCACGAACTGCAGCACCGCTTCCGGCACGCCGGCTTCGTGCAGCAGCTTGACCGCCGCGTACCCGATGAGGTTCGTTTGTTCGGCCGGCTTGGCGATCACGCTGTTGCCGGCAGCGAGCGCAGCGGCGATCTGCCCGGCGAAGATCGCCAGCGGGAAATTCCACGGGCTGATGCAGACGAACACGCCGCGCCCCTGCAGCAGCAGGGTGTTGGATTCGCCGTTGGGGCCGGGCAGCTGCTGCGGCGCCGCGAACAGCTTGCGCGCCTGTCCGGCGTAGTAGCGCAGGAAGTCGACCGCCTCGCGCACCTCGGCGACGCCGTCGGCAATGGTCTTGCCGGCTTCCTTGGTGCACAGCGCGATGAACTGCGGCATGCGCTGCTCGAGCAGGTCGGCGGCGTGTTCGAGGACCGCGGCGCGCGCTGCAGCGGGGGTATGGTCCCAGGCGGACTGCGCGGTGACGGCGTTCTTCAGTGCCTGCTCGACGACAGCAGCATCTGCCGCCTGCCACTGGCCGACAATCTCGCGGTGGTCGGCGGGATTGGTCACCGCGATGTGGGGGGCCGAGATGTTCGCTCCCGGCACCAGCGGCGTCGCGCGCCAGTCCTTGACCGCGGCGTTGACGTGGTCGGCGAGCGCGCGCAGCTGTGTGTCGTTGGCGAGGTTGATGCCCATGGAGTTGTCTCTCGGTGCACTCAGGTCAGGAGCCGCCTGGCTGCGGTACAGATCGCGCGGCAGCGGGATGCGTGGATGCGGGATCGAAGCGAAGCCGGCGACGGTCTCGACCGGATCGCGGATCAGGTCGTCGATCGCCACGCCCTCGTCGGTGATGCGGTTGACGAAGCTGGAATTGGCGCCGTTCTCGAGCAGGCGTCGTACCAGGTAGGGCAGCAGGTCCTCGTGGCTGCCCACCGGTGCGTAGACGCGGCAGGGCACGTCCAGGCGCTCCTTCGCAATGACCTCGGCATAGAGGTCGTCGCCCATGCCGTGCAGCTTCTGGAATTCATAGCCCCTCTCCCCTCGGGAGAGGGGTTGGGGTGAGGGTTCGGCGCGCGCGTGGAGTTCAAGGTACTCCGAACCCTCATCCGCCCTTCGGGCACCCTCTCCCGGAGGGAGAAGGGAAGAAGCGAGCCTGTGGATCGCGGCGATCGTGTGGGCGTTGTGGGTGGCAAACATCGGATAGATGGCGTCCGATGCTTCCAGCATCCTTCGCGCACACGCCAGGTACGACACGTCGGTGTTCGGCTTGCGGGTGAACACCGGGTAGCCGGCCTGGCCGTCGACCTGCGCGCGCTTGATCTCGCTGTCCCAGTACGCGCCCTTGACCAGGCGCACCGGGATGCGACGGCCGCTGCGACGCGCAAGATCGGCGAGGTAATCGATCACGAACGGTGCGCGCTTCTGGTAGGCCTGTACCGCAAGGCCGTAGCCTTCCCAGCCATCCAGTGATGTGTCGCTGAATGCAGCAGCGATCACGTCGAGCGAGAGTTCGAGGCGATCGGCTTCCTCGGCATCGATGGTGAAGCCGATGCCATGGCTTTTCGCCAGTTGCGCCAGCGCCAGCACGCGCGGGGTCAGTTCGGCCAGCACGCGTTCGCGCTTGGCATGTTCGTAGCGCGGGTGCAGCGCCGACAGCTTCACCGAGATGCTCGGCGCAGCGAACACGTTCGCGCCGGCATCGCCTTGGCGATGCCGTACAACGGTGCCGCCGCTCTTGCCGATCGCGTGGATCGCCATGCGGTAGGCGTCGAGATAGCGCAGGGCGTCCTTCGTCGTCAGCGCGCCTTCGCCGAGCATGTCGAACGAGTAGCGGTAGCTGGCGTTGTCGCCCTTGCGCGAACGCGCCAGCGCCTCGTCGATGGTGCGGCCCATCACGAACTGGTGCCCCATGATCCGCATCGCCTGACGCACGGCCAGGCGGATCACCGGTTCGCCGACGCGGCCAATCAGCCGCTGGAACGCGCCGCGGACATTGCCACGCGTGGATTCGCTGAGATTGACCAGATGCCCGGTCAGCATCAGCCCCCAG
>JBDSFV010000073.1:0-3309 GCA_039919355.1 Luteimonas sp.
GGGCTGCGCGACATGCAGACGCTGCGCTGGATGGCGCTGCGCGTGCTCGGCGCGCGCGCACTGGAACCGCTGGTCGCGCTCGGCCAGCTCGGCGCCGATGAGTTCGCCACGCTCGAACGCGAGCGCCGCGCGCTGTCGCGGCTGCGTTTCGGCCTGCACCTGGTCGCCGGCAAGCGCGAGGAACGGCTGCGCTTCGACCACCAGAAGACACTGGCCGCGCGCCTGGGCCATGTCGACGACGCCGACAACCTCGCGGTCGAGCAGATGATGCAGGGCTTCTACCGCAGCGCCGCGCTGGTGCTGCGGATCAACGAGCGATTGCTGCAGCGCTTCGAGGAACAGCTCGAGGGCGAGGCCGTGCCGGAGCCGCTGGACGGCGGTTTCGAGGCGCATCGCGGCTATCTGCATGCCGCCGACGCGGGATGGCCGCGCGGCATCGACGACGTGTTCGCCCTGTTTGCGACCTGGGCTGCGCACCCGGCCCTGCGCGGCCTGCATTCGCTGACCGCGCGTGCGCTGGCCGAGGCGCTGCCGCGATTGCCCGATTACACGCAGGCCGATGCCGGGCAGCGTGTCCGGTTCATGGCGCTGCTGCGTGGCCCGCGCCCGGTCGAGACATTGACGCGGATGGCGCGACTGGGCGTGCTCGGACGCTGGCTGCCGGCGTTCGCACGCGTGTCCGGGCGCATGCAGTTCGACCTGTTCCATGTCTACACCGTCGACCAGCACACGCTCGCGGTGCTGCGGAACATTGCCGGCTTCGCCGCGGGCGAGGCGGATGTGCGGTTCTCGATCGCGCAAGAAGTGTGGCCGCGCCTGCGCAAGCCGGAGCTGCTGCTGCTCGCCGGCCTGTTCCATGACATCGCCAAGGGCCGTGGCGGCGACCATTCCGAACTCGGCTCGATCGACGCGCGTGAGTTCTGCAACGCGCACGCCCTGTCCGAAGGTGACACCGCGCTCGTTGAATGGCTGGTGCAGAAACACCTTCTGATGTCGGTGACCGCGCAGAAGCAGGACATCAGCGACCCCGACGTCATCCACCGCTTCGCCACCCAGGTCGCTGACCGCGAGCGCCTCGACCTGCTGTACCTGCTGACCTGCGCCGACATCGCCGGCACCTCGCCGAAGCTGTGGAACGCGTGGAAGGACCGCCTGCTCGCCGATCTCCATACGGCGACGCGGCTGGCGCTGCGGCGCGGGCTCGAGCACCCGCTTGCGGCCGACGAGCGCATCCGGGAAACGCGCGAGGCTGCGCACGGGCTGTTGTCGGCATCGGGCCTGGGCGATGCTGACATCGCCACGCTGTTCACGCGCATGCCGGCCACCAGCTTACTGCGTGGTCGCCCCGGACAGGTCGCGTGGCAGGCCGCAGCCTTGCGCGGCGTCGCCGACGACGACACTGTGGTGCAGACGCGACCGCTGGTGCAGCATGCCGGCGCGCTGGAGGTGTTCGTGCATTCGCCCGATCGCGACGGCCTGTTCGCCGCGATCGTCGCCACGCTCGACCGGCTGGGCCTCGCGATCCAGCAGGCGCGCCTGCTCGACGGTCCCGCCGGCAACGTGTTCGATACCTTCGAGGTGATTCCGGCCGAGGGTCAGCGCATCGTCGAAGCGCGCGAGGTGGAACGCCAGTTGCTGGCCGCGCTCGCGACATCCGACCTCGACACGATCCGGCCGGCACGGCGCTCGCAACCGCGCCACCTGCGGCATTTCCGCATGGTGCCCCAGGTCGGTTTCGACGTGAGTAGCGACCGCTGCCGGACCGTGCTGAGCCTGGTCTCGACCGACCGTCCCGGCCTGCTCGCCGATGTCACCCGCGTGCTGCGCCGGCAGCGGCTGCGCGTGCATGATGCGCGCATCGCGACCTTCGGCGAACGCGCCGAGGACGTGTTCCAGATCACCGACGAGCGCGATCGTGCGCTGGCCGATCCGCAACAGCTGCAGGTGCTGCGCGATGCACTGCTCGCCTGCCTCGAAGGAGAGTCCCCGCGATGACCAAGCGCAAGCCCGCAAGCAAGAAGGGACCGTTGAAAGCCAGGCCGAAAGGCCCCGGCATCGAGGAATTGAAGTTCATGGTCGACAGCGCCTGGGAACGGCGCACGATGCTGACCCCGGACGAGATCGAGGGTTCGACCCGACCGACCGTCGAGCGTGTCATCGACGGCCTGGAATCCGGCGAGTTCCGCGTCGCCGAGCCCGACGGCAACGGCGGCTGGGCCGTCAACGAATGGCTGAAGAAGGCCGTGCTGCTGTATTTCCGCACGCAGGAGATGGAACTGGTCGAGGCCGATCCGGCGCCGTTCTGGGACAAGGTGCCCGCGCGCTTCGCTGATTTCGACGAGGCCCGGTTCCGCAAGCTCGGTGCACGCGTGGTGCCCGGTGCGATCGCGCGCCGAGGCAGCCATATCGGCAAGGACGTGGTGCTGATGCCGAGCTTCGTCAACATCGGCGCTCACGTCGGCGCCGGCACCATGGTCGATACATGGGCGACGGTCGGCAGCTGCGCGCAGATCGGCAAGCATTGCCACCTCTCCGGCGGCGCCGGCATCGGCGGCGTGCTGGAACCGTTGCAGGCGACGCCGACGATCATCGAGGACCACTGCTTCATCGGCGCGCGTTCGGAAGTCGTCGAAAGCGTGATCGTCGGCCACCACAGCGTGATCGGCATGGGCGTGTTCCTCGGCCAGTCGACGCGCATCTACGACCGTGCCACCGGTGAGATCAGCTACGGCCGCGTACCGCCGGGCAGCGTGGTGGTGGCCGGCTCGCTGCCGGCGAAGGACGGCAGCCATTCGCTGTACTGCGTGGTGATCGTCAAGCAGGTGGATGCGAAGACGCGATCGAAGACTTCGATCAACGATTTGTTGCGCGGGTTGGCGGAGTGATGTTTCCTGCTCGTCATCCCTGCAGGGATCCAGTGTCCTACCAATCCGCAATAAAGTCGCTGGATTCCTGCTTTCGCAGGAATGACGGCAAGGGCAGAATCCCGGCATGACAACGCTCTACGGCCTGAACAACTGCGATACCTGCACGAAGGCGCGCAAGTGGCTCGATCGCTTCGGCATCGGACACGCATTCGTCGATTACCGCGAGCACCCGCAGGCGCCGGCAATGCTGGTCGAATGGAAGGAGCAGGTCGGCGGCTGGGACCTGATGGTCAACAAGTCCTCGACCACATGGCGCAACCTCTCGCCGCATCGCAAGACGCCGGGCTCGGACGCGGAGTGGAAGTTGTTGCTGAAGGAGTATCCGCAGCTGATTCGCCGGCCGGTGGTCGTGACCGATGACGGCACGGTGTCGCAGGGCTTC
>JBDSFV010000074.1:0-7259 GCA_039919355.1 Luteimonas sp.
CCGGATGCGCGACAGCTTCGTGTCGGCGTTGGAGAGTGGCTCAACGAGCGATTTGCGAACGGCCTCCCCGAGGCAGTGTCGGAATCGAAATCGAAGAGTCGCTTCTGGGGAGCTCGCTGAAAGAAGACATTCAGTCGCTGCATTTGAAGGTACAAAGCACGCATTAGCGGGGCCGGCTAACACGCGGTTGGAGCGGACCGCTGAAAAGCGCGGCCGCTCAACCGCAAACCGTTAGGCCGCACGTGGCGTTGCAGGGCAACTGCGTCTGTTCATGACCCGTTACAGGCTCCTCTTCACAAGGAGAGACTCCTATGCCTGAAGTCAAAGCCAACAACCTCACCATGAACTATGACCAACAGGGAACCGGAGAACCCCTGATCCTCATCCCCTACTTGGCCGCCGATTACGCCTGTTACGCCTTCCAGGTGGCGGAGTACGCTAAGCACTTCACATGCATCTCGCTCGACCTGCGCGGGACGGGTGAAACTGACAAATCCGAAGGCGCCTATTCCAGTGAGCTTTTAGCGGACGATGTCGCCGCGTTCATGCAAGCCTTGGGAATTCAGAAGGCGCATATCTCCGGCTTATCTCTCGGTGCGGCCACTGGCATGTGGCTGGCGGCCAAGTATCCAGACAAGGTCAAGTCATTGTCGCTGCACAGTGGCTGGACGAAGACGGACCCCTTCGTAAAGACTGTGGTCGAAGGATGGCAGGTGACGGCCAAAGCGTTGGGAAATGTGCCTGAGATGTTCATTCTGAGTGTCTTCCCTTGGTGCTTTACGCCCGAACTTTATGCTGTCAAGCCCGATTACATCCAGTCCCTGGCCGACTTTGTTCGAGGACGGCCCGCACAATCTCTGGCATCGTTTATCCAACAGTCAAATGCTGTGATTGCGCACGATGTGGAGGCGCACCTGGGGCGGATCAGCGCGCCGACACAGATCACGTTTGGACGTCAGGACCAAGTAACTTCCACGCGTTTTGCGGATCAAATGACGAGCAATATTCACGGCTCGGAGTTGCTGATCTTTGAGGGATGCGCGCACGCGCCGATCTATGAGAAGGTGGAGGAGTTCAACCAGAAGACATTGGAGTTCTTGAAGCGACAGGCAGACTGAGTAAGCACTATCGTCCTCTGAGCGGCCTAACAATTCATTCAAGCCGAAGCCGCTTCGCGGCTCGGCTTAATTCAGGCGTTAGGCCCCTACCGAATTGACCAGCGGTACAATCGCCCAGAGCAACCCGGACTCTCTGCCATGCAACTCACTGCCGTTCTGATCCCCGCCGAAGAAGGTGGCTTTGTAGCGCTCAACCCTGAGACTGGCACGAGCACTCAAGGGGAGTCGAATCGAGGAGGCGCTTGCCAATCTTCAAGAAGCGACTGAGTTGTACTTGGAGGAATTCTCGGTTGTCTCTTACGGCAAGCCATTGTTGACCACCTTCGAGGTTCCCGCTCATGCCGTCTAGCCTTCCGCACATCTCAGGTGCGGAGGCTCTACGTGCGTTAGAAAAGCTTGGCTTTACCGTCGCGCGCCAGAAAGGGACCACTTGTCCTCCGTCGTGGCTCCA
This sequence comes from Luteimonas sp., assembly GCA_039919355.1. Classification (GTDB taxonomy): domain Bacteria; phylum Pseudomonadota; class Gammaproteobacteria; order Xanthomonadales; family Xanthomonadaceae; genus Cognatiluteimonas. The sequence continues at coordinate 1,570 of JBDSFV010000074.1, forward strand.
TTGGCTGCGTGGTGCCGCTGCACCGAGAACTGAAGATCGGTACTTTGTCCGGCGTTCTCAAACAGGCCGGCATCACAGCGGAAGAGTTCATACAGGCGCTGTGATCGGGGCATAACAATTCATAATTCAGGCGTTAGGCCGCTTGTTCAACCAACAACCGCAAAGGAGGAAGACACCATGCGAATCGCCAAGCGAGACATACCAGTCAGAATCGATGCACCAGGCGCCGTAGCCCGGCAAAAGACGAATTTCGGCGACGCAACAGGGTACGGCATGATCAGCGGCGAGTACTTTTCTCTCGGCGCCGGGACGGATATCTCGCCACTACTTCAGGGACTGGAGGGCGACCTGTGCCAAGCTCCCCACTGGGGCTACGTGTTGCAGGGTGAACTCACCGTCACCTACGCGGACGGCACACATGAAGTGATCAACAGCGGTGACCTGTTCTACTGGCCACCCGGACACACAGTGAAAGTCGGCGCAGATGCCGAGGTCATCTTGTTCAGTCCGCAGCACGAGCATAGTGAGGTCATCGATCACATGCTGAAAAAGATGACCGGCTGAGATGGCCCGTAGTCAGGCCTGACAATTCATTCAAGCAGAAGCGGGACCTCACCCGTTTTTGTTGACACATCTCCCAACCAGAGAGGTGTCATATGGCCTTCTGCTGACAACCCGCCATGACGACGACGCGACGCATCCGCATCCAGCAGCCGCAGGGCGCGGCGATCGAACAGGGGATCGTCGCCATCAAGCAGGAGTTGGAGCTGCCGCTGGCGTTCCCGCCGGAGGTCGAGGCCGCTGCGGCGCTTGCAGCCGCCAACCCGCGGCTGCCGACGCTGGACCGGACCGGCATCGCCTTCGTCACGATCGATCCGCCCGAGGCGATGGACCTGGACCAGGCGCTGTGCGTCGAGCGCAGCGCTGGCGGCTACCGGGTCCATTACGCCATCGCCGATGTCGCCGCGTTCGTGGCGCCCGGTGATGCGGTCGACATCGAGGCGCACAAGCGCGGCCAGACGCTGTACGGCGCGGACGCGAAGATCCCGTTGCATCCCAAGGTGCTGTCCGAGGATGCGGCCTCGTTGCTGCCCGACCAGGTCCGGCCGGCGCTGCTGTGGACGATCGATCTGGATGCGAGCGGCGAAGGCATCGCCGTCGATGTGCGGCGTGCGCGCATCTGCAGCCGGGCGAAGCTCGACTATGGGCACGTGCAGGGACGCATCGATGCCGGCCAGGCCGATCCGATGTGGAACGTGCTGCGCGCGGTCGGCGAACTGCGCAAGCAGCGCGAACGCAAGCGCGGCGGCATCAGCCTGTCGCTGCCCGAGCAGGAGATCCGCATCGACGACGGGCGCTGGACGCTGGAGTTCCGCGCGCGTCATCCGGTCGAGGACTGGAACGAACAGATCTCGCTGCTGACCGGGATGGCGGCGGCGCATCTGATGGTGCAGGCGAAAGTGGGATTGCTGCGCACGTTGCCCAAGCCCGAGCCGTGGGCGATCCAGCGCCTGCGTCGCACCGCCAAGGCGCTCGATCTCGCCTGGCCCGCGGCGCAAGCGTATGCGGAGTTCATCCGCTCGCTCGATCCCATGCAGCCGCGGCACGTCGCCATGATGGTGGCCTGCACCACGGTGCTGCGCGGCGCCGGTTATGCCGCCTTCCATGGGGCGGTGCCAGAACAGTCCGTGCATTGGGCGCTTGCCTCGGAATACGCGCATGCCACCGCACCGCTGCGCCGGCTGGTGGATCGTTACGTCGGCGAAATCTGCGTGGCCCTGTGCGCCGGACAGCCGGTGCCCGACTGGGTGCTGGGCGCGTTGCCGGGCCTGCCGGCGACGATGGCGGAGTCGGATCGCCGCGCGAACCGGTTCGAACGCGCCGTGCTCGACCTGACCGAGGCGGTCACGCTGGCGCCGCGCGTCGGCGAGACCTTCGACGGCGCGATCGTCGAGGTCCAGCGCAACGATCGCAACCAGGGTGTGGTGATGTTGCGCGATCCGGCGATCGAGGCACCGGTGTCCGGCAACGGCGACCTGCCGCTGGGCGAGCGCGTCCATGTCCGGCTGGTCGAGACGGATCCGTCCCGGCGGATTACGCGCTTCGAACTGGCCGGATAAGCGAGCAAGCGAAACAGCGTAACCCGGTTGAGCGAATCGAATCCGGGCCTTTCGCGAAGAGCCCCGGGTCACGGCCTTCGGCCTGACCCAGGCTATATGTTCCGACGGGCTGGAATGAGAGCAAGACCCCGGAACGATCCAGACTTGGACGGGATTATTTCCGCCCGAACCGCGCGCCGCGCAGTTGCGGCGCGCCGTTGACGATGTCGGTCCAGACGATGTACGCGCTGTCGTCGCGCAGTGCCAGTTGCGGGAAACCGGTGCCGCGGCCGCGGCCTTGCAGCTTCGCCACTTCGATGCGTTCGAGCTGGCGCGACAGGTCGGGCGCGTAGCGGGCCAGCCACAACGACTGTCCCACGGCATCCTCGCGCAGCCATAGCAGCCACGCCTGCTGCGGGTCGAGCGCGACCGCGACGCGGCCCTGCACGGCCTCGCCCTGTTCGAGCGTGACCGGCGCGGCGAACGTGTCGCCCGCGTCCGTGCTGCGCGCGAGCTTCACCGTCGGGACGTCGCCGGCCGCGGTGTACCAGGCGGCGACCACGTCGTTGCCGTTCGCAGCGACGGACGGGCCGTTGACCGGACAGGCCGGCATCTTCCAGCCGTCGGCGTGCACCGGTTTCGGCGTGGTCCATGCCTGGCCGTCGAGACGCGTGGCGTAGATGTCGCGGATTTCGTCCAGCGTGCGGTCGCGATACACCAGCAGCGGGCCGCGCGTGGTGATCGCGGCACTGGTCTGGCAGCAGTCGCAGGCGGAGGCGTCGAGTTCGGTCTCGCCGCTGCGCTGCAGCGATGCGTCGAAGGTCGCCGCGCGCAGCGTCATCATCCCGGCGGGCATGTCGTGGCCGGTTGCCGCCATGCCGGTGTTGCGGCCGTCGAGCCAGGCAACGCCGAGGGTGGCGCGCGATGTCGGCCACAGCGAGACGAAGCCATGCTCGACCGGCTTGCCGTCGTTGTTGACCACGGCCGGCGGACTCCAGTTGACACCGCCATCGAACGAGCGGCTGAGCATCACGTCGTACGCGTACGGCGCCGCAGCGGTTTTCTGCAGCCACTGCATCCACAACGCGCCGTCGGCGGTGGCGGCGATGTGCGGGGTGTCGGCCCAGTTGACGAAGAAGGCATCGCCGACGGCGACCGTCCGCGGCGCGCTCTGCCAGCGGCCATCGGCGCCGTGCTCGATGAACTGCAGCGCGGTGCGGCGGCCGGGCACGCTGCTGATCCAGCTGAGCAGCAGACGGCCGTCGGGCGTGGCGATGAGGTCGGGTTGCGCGGCGCCGGGCGTGACCGGCAATGGCCATGCCTGCAGCTGCCGCGTCGCCTTGCCGGCAGTAGCCGACGACGGTGTCGGTGATGCCGTGCGCTGACAAGCAGCGCACAGGACGATGGAAAAGCCGGCTGCCGCCACGATTGCCCTGCTGATGCGCACGCGCTGATCTCCGTTGAAAGTCACTGGATTCCCGCTTTCGCGGGAATGACGAGCGGGAAGGCCAGGCCATCCGCGCGCTGCACGCGCGACAGGTGCACCAGCAGCAGCGAAATCGCCGCGGGGGTCATGCCGGGAATGCGCTGCGCCTGGCCGATGGTCTCGGGGCGCACGCGTAGCAGCTTCTGCTGCACTTCCGCCGACAGCCCGCGCACGCCGGCGTAATCGAACCCGCCCGGGATCGCGGTGGTCTCGTGACGCTGCTGGCGCGCGATCTGCTCGCGCTGACGCTCCAGGTACCCGGAATACTTGACCCCGATCTCGACCTGTTCGCCGACCGCGGGATCGTCGACCGCCGGTGCCAGCGACGGCAGCGCCGCCAAGGTCGCGTAGTCGAGTTCCGGGCGCTTGAGCAAATCGAGCGCACTGGTCTCGCGGCTGATTTCGATCGCGAGCGCGTCGGCGATTTCGCGCCCCAGCGGGTTGTTCGGCGCGGCCCAGATCGCGGCCAGGCGGGCGTTCTCGCGTGCGATCGCCTCACGCTTGCGCTCGAACTTCGCGAAGCGCGCGTCATCGACCAGACCGAGGTCGCGGCCGATCGCCGTCAGGCGCAGGTCGGCGTTGTCCTCGCGCAACTGCAACCGGTATTCGGCGCGCGAGGTGAACATGCGGTACGGCTCCGACGTGCCCTGGGTGATGAGGTCGTCGATCAGCACGCCGATGTAGGCCTGGTCGCGACGCGGCGACCACGCTTGTTTTTCATGCACGAAGCGCGCGGCATTGAGGCCGGCGACCAACCCCTGCGCCGCCGCTTCCTCGTAACCCGTGGTGCCGTTGATTTGGCCGGCGAAGAACAGGCCGGCGACGGCTTTTGTTTCCAGCGACGCCTTCAGCCCGCGCGGATCGAAGAAGTCGTACTCGATCGCGTAACCGGCGCGGGTGATATGGGCGCGCTCGAAGCCGCGGATGCTGCGCACGAGGCCCAGCTGCACGTCGAACGGCAGCGAGGTCGAGATGCCGTTCGGGTAGATCTCGGCGACGTCGAGACCTTCGGGCTCGACGAAAACCTGGTGGCTCGCCTTGCCGGCGAAGCGCACCACCTTGTCCTCGATCGACGGGCAGTAGCGCGGGCCGATGCCTTCGATCTGGCCGCTGTACAGCGGCGAGCGGTGCAGCGCGCCGCGGATGATGTCGTGGGTGCGCTCGCTGGTGTGGGTGATCCAGCACGAGACCTGGCGCGGGTGCTGGTCACGCGAGCCCATGAACGAGAACACCGGGCGCGGATCGTCGCCGGGTTGTTCCTCCATCACCGCGTAATCGAGCGTGCGGCCGTCGATGCGCGGCGGGGTGCCGGTCTTGAGGCGGTCGACCACGAAGGGACCGTCACGCAGTTTTTGCGCGAGCACGGTCGCGGGTGGATCGCCGGCGCGGCCGGCGGCGTACTGGGTTTCGCCGACGTGGATCTTGCCGGCGAGAAAGGTGCCTGCGGTCAGCACCACCACGGGCGCCTCGAACCGCATGCCGCTTTGCGTGATCGCACCGCGCACGCGCCCGCCCTCGATGACAACATCGTCGACCGCGGCCTGGAACAATGTCAGGTTTTGCTGCGTCTCGACCGCGCGGCGGATGTGGCGGCGATAGAGGGAACGGTCGGCCTGGCAGCGGGTCGCCCGCACCGCCGGCCCTTTCGACGCATTGAGCCGGCGCCACTGGATGCCGGCCGCGTCCGCCGCTTTCGCCATGACCCCGCCGAGCGCGTCGATTTCCTTGACCAGATGGCCCTTGCCGATGCCGCCGATCGCCGGGTTGCAGCTCATCGCGCCGACCGTCTCGACGTTATGCGTGAGCAGCAGCGTACGGGCACCGGCGCGCGCGGACGCCAGCGCGGCCTCGGTGCCGGCGTGGCCGCCGCCGATCACGATCACCTGGTAGCGGTAGAAGGAGTCCGTCATCGCGCCATTATCGCGCGCTGCGACCGGGCCGGCTTTTTGGCAGGCCGTCTTCCCGCAAGCGACAAAAAAGAGGGGTCGGATGTCCCCCGACATCCGACCCCTGGCTTCCCCGGCGTGCGCGCGACCAGCCCCTGCTCCAATCCGGTCGACGCCCCCTGACGCCTGCCACGCCGGGTGCATCAGGGATAACGCAGA
>JBDSFV010000075.1:0-4106 GCA_039919355.1 Luteimonas sp.
CCAACGGCAAGACCACCACCGTGCGCCTGCTCGCCGCGATGACGCGCGCGCAGGGCTGGCATACCGCGCACAGTTGTACCGACGGCGTGTTCTTCGATGGCGAGCCGCTGGAATCCGGGGACTTTTCCGGTCCGACCGGGACTCGCACCGCGCTGCGGCAGCCGCGCGCGCAGGCGGCGATCCTGGAAATCGCGCGCGGCGGCCTGTTGCGCCGCGGCCTGGCGATCTGCCGCGCCCACGTTGCCGTCGTTACCAACATCAGCGCCGATCATTTCGGCGAATACGGCATCCACGACCTGGACGATCTGACAGCGGTCAAGTTGAGCGTCGCGCAGGCGATCGGCGCCGACGCTCTGTTGGTACTGAACGCCGACGACCCGGTGCTGGTGCGCCGGTCGCAGGCGTTGTCGTGCCCGACCGGCTGGTTCGCGCTCGACTTCGACCTGGCCAGTCTGGCTGCGCATCGCGAACGCGGCGGTGCGACCTGCGGCGTGCGCGCAGGGCGCCTGCTGCTGTCAGGCGATGGCGCAGTGCAGGACCTCGGCGAGATCGCCACGATGCCGCTCACGCTGTCCGCGCGTGCCGCCTACAACATCGCCAACATCGCCGCTGCGGCACTGGCCGCGCCGGCGCTCGGCATCGCGTCCGAGACCATCGCCAGGGTGCTGTCGCGCTTCGGTGCGGCGCCCGCCGACAACCCCGGCCGCCTGCAGCACTGGCGTTTCGGCGGCCTGCAGGTCTATGTCGACTACGCCCACAATCCGGAGGGCCTGCACGGATTGCTGCAGGCGACCGGCGCGCGCGGGCGCAAGGGGCGGCTGGCGATCATCCTCGGCCATGCCGGCAACCGCGAGGACGACGACCTGCGCGCGGTCGCCGCCGCCGCCGCCGCGTTCGCGCCGGAGCTGGTCGTGCTCAAGGACATCGGCGGTTACGAGCGCGGTCGCGCCGACGGCGAGGTCGCGGCGATCATGCAGGCGCAGCTGCGGGCCGCGGGCCTGCCGGCGGACGCCATCGAGACGCAGCTCGATGAGGTCGCAGCCGCGCGCCGCCCGCTCGAATGGGCGCGTGATGGCGACCTGGTGGTGTTGCCGGTCCACGAACTGGCGGCGCGCGCCGAGGTCGTCGCCTTGCTCGATACCCTGCAGTCGCAACACTGGCAACCCGGCGCGCCATTGCCGGAACGCGAGGGAGCCAGGGAATGAATCCGGAATTGCGCTACGACGTGTTGCACAAGATCCTGCGCCGCAAGGCCGAGGAAGTGGCCGAACGCAGCGCGCGCCTGTCGTTGCGCGAGCTGTCGGCGCGGGCGGCCGATGCGGCGCCGACGCGCAGCTTCGCCGCTGCGATCGAGGCGAAGATTGCCGCCGGGCTGCCGGCGGTGATCGCCGAGGTGAAGAAAGCCAGTCCGTCGAAAGGCGTGATCCGCCCCGATTTCGATCCGGCCGCGATCGCGCGCAGCTATGCAGCCGGCGGCGCCGCCTGCCTGTCGGTGCTGACCGACGTCGACTTCTTCCAGGGCGCCGATGCCTACCTGCAGCAGGCGCGCGAAGCCTGCGCATTGCCGGTGCTGCGCAAGGACTTCGTGCTCGACGCCTACCAGGTGTACGAGGCGCGCGTTCTTGGCGCCGACTGCATCCTGCTGATCGTGGCCGCGCTCGGCGACGCGCAACTGGCGAAACTGTCGTTGCTGGCGCGGGAGCTGGGCATGGACGTGCTGGTCGAGGTGCACGACCTGGAGGAACTCGAGCGGGCACTGCAGGTCGCGCAAGTGAATGGCCGGGCGCCACTGCTCGGCATCAACAACCGCAACCTGCACACGTTCGAGGTGTCGCTCGACACCACGCTCAGGCTCAAGGATGCGGTGCCACGCGATCGCCGGCTGGTGACGGAAAGCGGCATCCTCGCGCCCGACGACGTGCGGAAAATGCGCCATGCCGGGATCGATGCGTTCCTGGTCGGTGAGGCGTTCATGCGCGAATCCGATCCGGGGGCGGCATTGCGCCGGTTATTCTTTCCCGCATGAGTGCATTTTCCGAGACCGCGGTGCCTTACCGGCCGCTGGTGGTGTTCGACTTCGACCACACCCTCTACGACGGCGACTCCGGCAGCCACCTGGTGGCCTGGCTGATCCGGCGCCATCCGCTGCGGGTGCTGGCGGCGCTGCTGGCCGCGCCGGTGCTGCTGCCGATGATCGTGTGGCTGCCGACCCGGCGTCGCGGCGTGTCCGGCTTCCTGTGGATCGGCACCCTCGGCACGCACCGCCGCGAGGACATGGATCGCCTGATCGATCGCTACGTGCAGGCCGATGCCGCGCGCATCCGCCAGCGACTGCTGCCGGTCGCACTGGAGGTGCTGCACCGGCATCGCGTCAACGGTGACCGCGTGCTGATCGCGACCGGCGCCTCGCCCGAGCTGGCGCGCGCGATCCTGGATTTCGTCGCGCACGAGGACCTGCCGGTGATCGGCAGCATCGGCGGGCCGTTCCTCGGCGGCATGGTCACGCTGCAGCACTGCCATGCGCAGAACAAGATGCGGATGATCTGGGATGCTGGCTATGGCCGGATCGCGATCGCCTACAGCGACAGCAGTGCCGACCTGCCGCTGCTGCAGGCGGCGCGCCGGCCGGTCGTGGTCAATCCCAAGCACGGGCGGGTGGCGATGTTCCGGCGCGAGCTGCCGGTGGGCACGCCGATCCTCAACTGGGGTTGCGCGGATCGCGCCGGCGATCCGGTCGCGGCGCTATCCGTGTAGGAGCGACAGCGCGTGCGCCACCGCTAGCGCGTGCCGAACAACACGACGGTCTTGCCGCGCGCGTGCAGCAGGCCGTCGATCTGCAGCTTCTTCAGCACGCGTCCGGCCATCTCGCGCGAGCAGCCGACCAGCCGCGCCAGTTCCTGGCGCGATACGCGCAGCTGCGTGCCCTGCGGATGGCTCATCGCCTCGGGCTCGCGGGTGAGATCGTGCAGGGTGCGGATGATGCGATCGGTGACGTCGAGGAAGGCCAGGCGTCCGGCCTTGCGGCTGGTGTCGAGCAGGCGTCGCGACAGCTGCGCGCCGATCGCGTAGACGAGCTTGGTGGCATCGCCGGCGAGCGGACCCTCGAACAGCTGGTACAGGCGCTCGTAGCTGATCTCGCCCAGCTCGCATTGGGTGCGCGTGCGCAGGATCACCTCGCGCCGGTCGGATTCGATGAACAGGCCCATCTCGCCGACGAACTCGCCGACGCCGAAGTAGCCCAGCACCAGCTCGCGAGCGTCGTCCTCCTCGGTAATGATGCTGACCGAGCCGTTGATGACGTAATACAGGGTGCCGGCCGGATCGCCGGGGCGGAACACCTCGGTGCGCGGCGGATAGCGGCGTCGGTGGCAATGGCCGAGGAAGCGGTCGAGCGCGGCGGCGTCCGGCGCCAGCGGACTGGCGGTGCGGCGGTGCACGTGCGCGACGACGGGGGTGAAGTTCATGGGTGCGCTGGTTGGCATCCTGCGCAGAGTAGGACGTTGCCGCGTCCGCGGCAAACCCCTGCGTTTCCGCTGCACGGCCGGATGCCGCATAATCGCGCCCTTCGCCAGCCGCCGCTGCTCCACCGGAGTGCCAACCGCCGTGGTCAAACCGCTGCCGCGCCTGAAGTTGCAAGGGTTCAACAACCTGACCAAGGCGCTCTCGTTCAACATCTACGACGTCTGCTACGCCGTCTCCGAGGAGCAGCGCCAGCGCTACATCAAGTACATCGACGAAGCCTACAACGCCGACCGGCTGACCCAGATCCTGAGCGATGTCGCCGAGATCATCGGCGCCAACATCCTCAACATCGCGCGCCAGGACTACGACCCGCAGGGCGCGTCGGTGACGATCCTGATTTCCGAGCAGCCGGTGATCGACAAGGCCGATGCCAGGGGCGTGATCTCCGAGGCCGTGGTCGCGCACATGGACAAGTCGCACATCACCGTGCACACCTATCCGGAAACGCATCCGCAGCACGGCATCGCCACCTTCCGCGCCGACATCGACGTCGCCACCTGCGGCGTGATCTCGCCGCTGAAGGCATTGAACTACCTGATCGAGAGCCTGGAGTCCGACATCGTGGTGATGGACTACCGCGTGCG
>JBDSFV010000076.1:0-11537 GCA_039919355.1 Luteimonas sp.
CCATGTTGCCGCGCTCGCGTTCGCGCACGATCGCGACCCCGGTGAACAGCACCATCGTCATGGTCAGGATCACGCCGATCAGGCCGGGCACGATGTTGACCGCCGAGCGCCGCTCGGGGTTGTAGAAGCTGATCACGCTGATCTGATTCTGGCTGGCCTGATTCGGGCTAACCTGTCGCTGGTTCAACGCTCTCGCGGCCGGGGCCGAGCTGTCGAGCGGCATCTGCGCCAGCTGGATCGCCGCGCTCTGCACCACCGTGTCGCTGCCGTCGACCAGCACCTGTACCGCCTCGCGCCCGTCGATGCGGCGCCGCTCGAAATCGGCGGGGATCGCGATGCCGACGCTGATCTCGCCGCGCTTGAGCATTGCCATCAACTCCTGCGGCGTGCGCGCCGTGGCGACCGGCTTGACGACACCGGTGGCGAGCATGTCCATCACCAGTGCGCGAGAACCCGCGGTGCCGGCTTCATCGGCAATCGCTGCCGACAATCCGCGCAGGTTGAGGTTGATCGCGTAGCCGAACAGCACCAGTTGCATCACCGGGATGCCGACGATCATCGCCAGCGTGACGCGGTCCCGACGCAGCTGGCGCAGTTCCTTCACCACGATCGCGAGCAGGCGCCGCAATTTCATGCCGCGCGCTCCCGCCGGCTGCCATCGGTGTGTGCGTCACCGTTGCGTGTTGCCGCAACGAAGACATCCTCGAGGTTGGGCGCCACCGCCTCGACTTCGGCCTGCAGGTCGCCCTTCGCCAGTGCATCGCGCATCCGCGCCGCGGCATCGCCATTCCCGGCGGCCAGCACGCGCAAGGTGTTGCCGATCTGCGCGACGCTGAGCACGCCGGGCACGGCAAGCAATGCCTGCTGTGCGCGTCGTGGCTGCACCGCGTGCACCACGACCGTGCGACCGGCGAGCTGCCCGGTGAGTTCGTTCGGCGTCCCGTCGGCGACCAGCGCGCCGTGGTCGAGGATCGCCAGCCGGTGGCAACGTTCGGCTTCGTCCATGAGGTGGGTCGAGACCAGGATCGTGGCACCGGCGTCGGCGAGTTCGAAGAGTTTTTCCCAGAAGTCGCGACGCGATTCCGGATCGACCGCGCTGGTCGGCTCGTCGAGGAACAGCAGCTCGGGCTCGTGGATGACGGCACCGGCCAGCGCGAGGCGCTGCTTCTGGCCGCCACTGAGCGTGCCCGCCAACTGCTTCTGCCGATCGTCGAATCGGTACTGCACGATGAGCGCGTCGATACGCTGCGCGGCGCGTGCCTTCGGGATGTCCTGCACCGCGGCGAGGAACTCGAGGTTCTCGCGCACGGTGAGGTCCTCGAACAACGAGAACTTCTGCGTCATGTAACCGATGCGCCGGCGCAGGGCCTCGGCCTGTTCTGGAATGCGCAGGCCCAGCACCTCGATCTCGCCTGCACTGGGCGTGAGCAGGCCGCAGAGCATGCGGATGGTGGTCGACTTGCCCGAGCCGTTTGGGCCGAGGAAGCCATAAACCTGCGCCTTGGGCACGCTCAGGTCGACCTGGTCCACCGCAACCAGGTCGCCGAAGCGCTTGCTCAGGCCACGCGCGCGAATGGCAAGCTCGGCAGTCTCGCTCATGGCGCGGCTGTTGACGGCATGAACTCGACCCGCACCGGCAGGCCCGCCGGGAGTTGCGCTGCCTCCTTGCCGCTGAGCTCGATCTCGGCGAGATAGCTCAGCCGCGCAGCGTCCTTGCCGGTCAGCGCGTAGTACGGAGTGAAACCGGGCTCACTGCGGATCATGCGGACCTTGCCCGGCAGCGCCTGTGCGCGGCCGTCGACGAACACCCGCGCGGCCTGCCCGACGCGGACGTGGGCGCGGATCGGCTCGGGCACGTACACGCGTGCATACGGTGCGTCGCCGACCAGCAGGATCGCCAGCGGCGCGCCGACCGGGGCCTGGTCGCCGAGCTTGTACGGCAGGCTGTCGACCACCGCGTTGCGCGGCGCGACGACATCGAGCTTGTCGAGCGTCACCTGCTGCGCGGCGGCCTGCGCCTCCGACGCGCGCACCGCGGCCTCGCCCTGCGCGATCTGCTCGCGTCGCGTGCCGTGCTCGAGTTCAGCCAGCGCGGCCGCCGCGGCATTCACCTGCGCATCGGCGTTGCCGGCGGCTGCGCGGGCGCGATCGACATCGGCCGCGGCGACCAGGCGTTGCCGGCCGAGTGGTTGCAGCCGCGCGTAGTACGCACGCGCATCGCGCGCCTGCGCCTGCGCGGCGGCGAGCTGCGCGCGCGCCTGCTCGATCGCCTCGCGGCGCGGGCCCGCTTCGAGTTCGGCGAGCGCTTCGCGCTGTCGTTGCGCCTCGGCCTGTGTGGCCTGCGTCGTGGATTGCGTGCGCGTCGCCTCGAGGCTGAGCAGGTGCTGCCCGGCGCGCACGCGCTCGCCTTCGCGCACATCGATCGAAACGATGCGCTCGGCCGCGGGTGCCGGCAGCGTGATGCGGTCGTATTCGAGCGTACCCAGCGCCTGCGGCGCGTCGTCGCGGCAACCAGCCAGAGCAATCGCCGAAACGAGCGCGAGCATGGGCCATCGCGATGCGGACGGAATGTGGCGATCCTTCATTTCGAGGCTCCTTCGTTCAACCCGCGCCGATGCCGCGGTCGAGCAACGCGAGGGTGTGGTTTCGCAGCGCTGCGGCATCGAGATCCGTTGCATCGAAAATCTGCCGCCAGATCGGCGCGCCCGCCGCCGGGAACATGGTCAGGCCGACCAGCGACACCACCAGCAGGCGCGGGTCGAGATCGGGGTTGAGCGTGCCCTGTTTCTGCGCAGCGGCAAAGCGCAGCGCCAGCATCTGCGGCAATTGCGGCGCGATCTGCCGCACCAGCAGCTCGCGCAACGCACCGCCCTCGCACAGCACCTCGCGCACCCATAGCGACGGCAGCCACGGATAGCGCACCACCACTTCGCCGATGCCTCTCACGAACGCCGCCACCAGCGCGGCGATATCGTCGCCGGCGGCGGCCAGCGTCTCGCGCATCAGCGCGAATGTCGGCAGCAGGCGCTCCTCGATCACCGCCTGCTGCAACTGCGCCTTGTCGCCGAAGTAGTAATGCAGCATCGCCGGGGTGACCCCGGCCTCGGTTGCGATCGCACGCAGCGAGGTCACGGCGATGCCGTGGCGGACGAAACAGGCGATCGCGGCATCCAGCAAATGTTCGCGCAGATTGGCGCTGTCAGCCGTGGGGCGCCCCGGCGCACGCTTGCGCGCCGCAATCAGCTTGCGGGTACGCGGTTTGCCGGAAGCAGTCCCGGAGATGGAAATGGTCATACGTCATATTTAATTGATTGAATAATTATTTGCAAGTCGCGGCAGCCTTGGGCCCTACGCAGGATGACCCGGATCGCTCATCCCGAGTTACCCTACCCCGGCATGAGCAGCCAGTCCCAGTGTGATTTCGTCCTCGAGCCCGACGAGATCGAACGCCTCGCCAACCTGTGCGGCCCGTTCGACCAACACCTGCGCCAGATCGAGCTGCGCCTCGGCGTGGAGATCGCCAATCGCGGCAACGTGTTCCGCGTGGTCGGGCCCGTGGTCGCGGTCGGCAAGGCGGAGAAGCTGCTGCGCGAACTGTGGCGCGACGCCGCCAACGAGACCCTGACCGAGCCTGCGATCCACCTGCGCCTGGCCGAGGCGGAAGCGGACCGCTTGGTCAACGACGACATCCAGCCGCAGGAGATCGCGATCCGGGTCAAGCGCGGCACCATCCGCGGCCGCGGCGCCAACCAGGCGAAATACCTGCACGCGATCGCCACCCACGACATCAACTTTGGCGTCGGTCCCGCCGGCACCGGCAAGACCTTCCTTGCGGTGGCAATGGCGGTCGAGGCGCTGAACGAATCGCGGGTGCAACGCCTGATCCTGGTGCGCCCGGCGGTCGAGGCCGGTGAAAAGCTCGGTTTCCTGCCCGGTGATCTCGCCCAGAAGGTGGATCCGTACCTGCGCCCGCTGTACGACGCGCTGTACGAGATGCTCGGCGTGGAGAAGGTGATCAAGCTGCTGGAGAAAAACGTCATCGAGATCGCGCCGCTGGCGTACATGCGCGGTCGCACGCTCAACGATGCGTTCGCGATCCTCGACGAGGCGCAGAACACCTCGATCGAGCAGATGAAGATGTTTTTGACGCGCATCGGTTTCGGCAGCACCGCGGTGGTCACCGGCGACCTCACCCAGGTCGACCTGCCCAAACACCAGAAATCGGGACTGAAGGACGCGATCGACGTGCTGCATGGCGTCGACGGCATCAGCTTCACCTTCTTCGAATCGCGCGACGTGGTGCGGCATCCGCTGGTGGCGCGGATCGTCGACGCCTACGACGCGCGCGACAGTCATGACGCGGCCACGGGCGCGGCGTAAGATGGGTACGAGTCGCTACCGCAACACAGGATCGCTGCAATGACCCAGGGCCCGGTCCGCCTCGATGTTTCCGTCGGCTACGCGGTGGCGCGCGCAGGCTTGCCTGCCGCGGTGAGTTTCCGCAAGTGGGTGGCCGCCGCGCTCGACAGCCGCATCCGCGAGGCCGACCTTGCGCTGCGCATCGTCGGCAGCAAGGAAGGCCGCGCGCTCAACCGCCACTACCGCGGCAAGGATTATGCGACCAACGTGCTGAGCTTTCCGGCGGATGTCGCCGAGGGGGTCAAGCTGCCGAAGGGGGTGAAGATGCCGCTCCTGGGCGACCTGGTGTTGTGCGCGCCGGTGATCGCCAGGGAAGCGCGCGAGCAGAAGAAACCGCTGGCTGCACATTACGCGCACCTCACCGTGCACGGCACGCTGCATCTGCTCGGCTGGGACCACGGCGACGGCGACGACCAAAATGCCGAATGTATGGAGCAGCTGGAGCGCGAGATCCTCGCCGGGCTCGGCGTCGACGATCCGTACCTCGAGCGCTGAGCGCAGCGCCGGTCGATTCACCAGCCGCAAACCCGCCCGCGCTAGACTGCCCCCGCTGCCCGCATGGGCGCCTGCATGAAACGCATGTCCGAGGACGACAGTAGTATCCCGCCGGAGCGCCGCTCCTGGCTCGACCGCATCAGCTCGATGCTGTCGGGCGAACCGACCACACGCGAAGACCTGGTCGAACTGCTGCGCGATGCCCAGGCCGACGGCCTGATCGCCGCCGACACCCTGCACATGATGGAGGGCGCGATCGCGGTCTCCGATCTCACCGTCGGCGACGTCATGATCCCGCGCGCGCAAATGGTGGCGCTGCCGGCGGACGCACGCTTCCTGGACCTGATGAAGCAGGTGGTCGAATCCGGCCATTCGCGCTTCCCGGTGCACGGCGAGGATCGTGACGAGATCCTCGGCATCCTGCTGGCCAAGGACCTGCTGCGCGGCGTGGTCGCCGACCACGGCCCGGGCGACGTGCGCGACTTGTTGCGTCCGGCGGTGCTGATCCCCGAGTCGAAGAAGCTCAACGTGCTGCTGCGCGAGTTCCGCCAGTCGCGCAACCACATGGCGATCGTGATCGACGAATACGGCGGCGTCGCCGGGCTGGTCACGATCGAGGACGTACTGGAGCAGATCGTCGGCGAGATCGACGACGAGCACGACGATGCCGAGGATCCCGACGCGCTGATCGCGGCGCAGGCCGATGGTCAATATGTGGTCGACGCGCTGACTCCGATCGCCGATTTCAACGAGCGCTTCAGCGCCGACTTCGACGACGACGAGTACGACACCATCGGCGGCCTGGTCGCGGCCGCGATCGGACACCTGCCAGAAGCCGGCGAGGAGCTGACGCTGGGCCGTTTCGGCTTCCGCGTCGCCCGCGCCGACGTGCGCCGCCTGTATGCGCTGCACGTCAGCGTGCATGCCGATCACTAGCGTGCGTTTCGTCCTGGCGCTGCTGCTCGCGCTGTTCTCCAGCGCAGTCGCGGCCACGCCCCCGATGGCGGCACCGGCTCCCGCGATCCGCGTGGGCGTGATGACGATGCAGCCCGGCGAAATCTTCTTCGAGCGCTTCGGCCACGACGCGATCGTGGTCGATGATCCGGCGCACGGCGACGCCATTTCCTACAACTTCGGTTTCTTCGATCCTTCCGAGCCGGATTTCCTCGGCCGCTTCGTGCGCGGCCAGATGCGCTACCAGCTGGTCGCGCTGCCGCTGCGCGACGACCTTGCGTACTACCGGGAGGTCGGACGCGGCGTGTCAATCCAGTGGCTGGACCTGACGCCACAACAGGCGACGCAGCTTGCCGATGCGCTCGCCGCCAACGCGCTGCCCGAACACGCACACTACGGCTACGACTATTTCACCGACAACTGCGCCACGCGCGTGCGCGACGCCCTCGACCGCGCACTGGACGGCGCACTCCAGCGGCAACTGTCGGCGCGCTCGCGCGGCAACAGCTACCGCAGCGAGGCGGTGCGGCTGGCCTCGCCGGCGCCGTCGATGTGGCTCGGCTTCGACATCGGCCTGGGCCCGTTTGCCGACGTGCCGTTGTCGCGCTGGCAGGAGGCGTTCGTGCCGATGCGGCTGGCCGACAGCCTGCGCGAAGCGACGCTGGCCGACGGCAGACCGCTGGTGACGTCGGAGCAACAGATCCTTCCGCACCTGATCGCCGCGGAGCCGGCGGATGTGGCGCGACCGTGGTGGCCATGGCTGCTGTGGGGCGTCGCGATCGCGGCATGCCTGCTCTGGACCGGACGACGGATGCCCAAAGGACTCGCGATTGCAGCGTTGCCACTGTGGACGCTGTGCGGCCTGCTCGGCCTGCTTATGCTGTTCATCTGGCTCGGCACCGCGCACCGCGCCGGTTGGGCCAACCAGAACCTGCTGCTGTTCAATCCGTTGTGCCTGCTGCTGTTGCCGGGCGGCTGGCGGCTCACGCGCGGGCGCGCAGTGGGCCCGTGGTTCCGGCGCTGGCTCGGCGTCATCGCCGCCTGCGCCGCGGTCGCCTGGAGCATGCGCTGGCTGCCGTTCCCGGTGCAGGACAACAGCCACTGGATCGCGCTGTTGCTGCCGGTCCATCTCGCGCTGTTCGCGAGCCTGCGTCGGCGCTGAGCTTGCCGCTGCCGGCGGCCCGGCGCACGATGCGCGCCATGAACGACGCCGCCACGCCCCTGCCCGCCTGCGTGATCAATTGCGCAGCCTACGACCGCGCCGGCACCCGCCGCGACATCACCCTGGACCAGATCAGCGACGTGCTGGCAGCCGACGACGGCAGCTTCGTCTGGGTCGGCATGTACGAGCCCGAGGACGTGCTGCTGGACAAGCTGCAGGAGGAGTTCGGACTGCACGACCTGGCCATCGAGGACGCGCAACACGCGCACCAGCGGCCGAAGATCGAGACCTACGGCGACTCGCTGTTCGTGGTCATGCACACCGCGCAGGGGCTCGAAGGCCACATCCGTTTTGGCGAGACCCACGCCTTCCTCGGCCCGCGCTACCTGGTCACCGTGCGCCACGGCGCCTCGCTGTCGTACGCGCCGGTGCGCACGCGCGTCGAGCGCGAACCGGAGCTGCTGGCGCTGGGCCCCTCGTACGGGCTCTACGCGATACTCGACTTCGTCGTCGACCACTACCTGCCGATCGTCACCGAGTTCCGCGACGAATTGAACAAGCTCGAGCAGGACATCTTCGCCGAAACCTACCGGCGCGAAACCATCGTCAAGCTCTACGAGCTCAAGCGCGAACTGACGCAGCTGCGGCTGGCGGTGTCGCCGCTGCAGGACATCCTCGCCCAGCTCACGCGCACGCACGGCGAGCTGGTGCCCAAGGAAGTGCGGCCGTATTTCCGCGACGTGCTCGACCACGCGATGCGGGTCAACGAATCCACCGACACCACGCGCGAGATGCTGAGCGCGGCGCTGAACGTGAACCTGTCGCTGGTGACGGTCACGCAGGGCGAAGTCGTGAAGAAGCTGGCCGGCTGGGCGGCGCTGCTCGCGGCACCGACGCTGATCGCCAGCTGGTACGGCATGAATTTCGAGCACATGCCGGAGCTTGCGGGCCGCCACAGCTACTGGATCCTGATCGGCATCGTTGTGGTGGTCTGTCTCGGCTTGTACGGCTACCTGAAGAAGGTGCGCTGGCTGTGATCTTCTCCTCCCCTTGCGCGTAGTGCAGATCGTAAGCGCGGCTCATCACCCCCTTCGCTTCGCGTAAGTGAGGGACATAAAGCAAGATTGACCGCGCAGGCCGATCCATGGACGCTAGCCGGCGATCGCATGGGGAGTCCGGCATGACCCTGGTTCGCAGCATCGGCTGGGCCGCGTTGTCGCTGTTCGCGGCGTTCTGCCTGGGCACCGTCGCGTTATCGCGCGGCGAGACCATCAGCGCCGCCTGGATCGTGGCGGCGGCGGTGTCGGTGTTCGCCATCGCCTACCGCTTCTATGCCCGCTACATCGCCGACAAGGCGCTGGGCGTGGATGCCACACGCGCCACCCCGGCGTGGCGGCGCAACGACGGCCTCGACTACGTGCCGACCCACCGCGGCGTGCTGTTCGGCCACCATTTCGCCGCGATCGCCGGCGCCGGTCCGCTGGTCGGCCCGGTGCTGGCGGCGCAGATGGGCTATTTGCCCGGCCTGCTCTGGATCCTGTTCGGCGTGGTCCTCGCCGGCGCGGTCCAGGACACGCTGGTGCTGTTCTTCTCGATCCGCCGCGACGGCCGCTCGCTCGGCGACATGATCCGCAGCGAGATGGGCGCCGCGGCCGGCATCACCGCGATGGTCGGCATCCTCGCGATCATGGTGATCCTGCTGGCGGTGCTGGGGCTGGTCGTGGTCAAGGCCTTGGCGATCAGCCCGTGGGGCAGTTTCACGGTGGCGATGACGATCCCGATCGCAATGCTGATGGGCCTGTACCTGCGCGTGCTGCGGCCGGGTCGCGTGCTCGAGGTCTCGCTCCTCGGCCTGGCGCTGTTGCTGCTGTCGATCTGGATTGGCGGCATCGTCGCCGCTTCCCCGGTCTGGGCGCCGCTGTTCACCTTCGACGGCAAGACGCTGGCGTGGATGCTGATCGGCTACGGCTTCGTCGCCGCGGTGTTGCCGGTGTGGCTGCTGCTGGCGCCGCGCGATTACCTGTCGACCTTCCTCAAGATCGGCACCGTCGCGCTGCTGGCGCTGGCGATCCTGGTGGCGCTGCCGGAGCTGCGCATGCCGGCGGTGACGCGCTTCATCGACGGCAGCGGACCGGTGTTCGCCGGCAACCTGTTCCCGTTCCTGTTCATCACCATCGCCTGCGGCGCGGTATCCGGGTTCCATGCGCTGATCAGCTCCGGCACCACGCCGAAGATGTTGTCCAGCGAGCGCGACGTGCGGCTGATCGGTTACGGCGGCATGCTGATGGAAGCCTTCGTCGCGGTGATGGCGCTGGTCGCCGCCTGCGTGCTCGATCCTGGCGTCTACTTCGCGATGAATTCGCCGGTGGCCTTGCTCGGCAGCAGCGCCGAATCAGCCGCGCAGGCGATCAGCAGCTGGGGTTTCGTGATCAACCCCGACGTGCTGACGGCGACCGCGAGGGACATCGGCGAAACCACCATCCTGTCGCGGACCGGCGGCGCGCCGACGCTGGCGGTCGGCATGGCGCAGATCCTGCACGGCATCGCCGGCGGCAGCGGGATGCTCGCGTTCTGGTACCACTACGCGATCCTGTTCGAGGCGCTGTTCATCCTGACCACGATCGATGCCGGCACCCGGGTCGCACGCTTCATGATCCAGGAACTGGTCGGCCTCGCGTATCCGCCGTTCCAGCGTACCGAGAGCTGGGCCGCGAATCTCGCCTGCACCGCGCTCGCTGTCTCGGGCTGGGGTTGGTTCCTGATCCAGGGCGTGACCGATCCACTGGGTGGCATCAATACGCTGTGGCCGCTGTTCGGCATCGCCAACCAGATGCTGGCGGGGCTCGCGCTGATCTTCTGCTGCGTGGCGCTGGTGAAGATGAAGCGCGAGCGCTATCTGTGGATTCCCGCGCTGCCGACCGCATGGTTGCTGGTCTGCACGCTCACCGCGGGCTGGCAGAAGATCTTCCATCCGGATCCGAGGATCGGTTTCCTCGCGGGCGCGCGCAAATTCGCCGATGCCGCAGCTGCGGGCGAGGTGCTGGCGCCGGCGAAATCGTTGGCCGAGATGCAGCGGGTGGTGTTCAACAACCGGCTCGATGCCGGGCTGTGCGCACTGTTCATGGCGGTGGTGCTGCTGACCCTGCTGTTCGGCCTGCGCGCGGCGCTGGCCGCGCGGCGCAGTCCCGGCGTTACAGCAAGGGAGACGCCGCATGTGGCGCTGGACGCGATCGCTCGCTGACGACTGGCGACAAGCCTGGTCGGCCGCGGCGCAGACCGCGCGGCTGGCGATCGGCGTGCCGGACTACGACGTTTACGCCGAACACATGCGCCGCTCCCACCCGGATCGCGAACCGATGGATCCCGCGGCGTTCTTCAACGAGCGGATGCAGGCACGCTACGGGCGCGGGCGTTCGCGCTGCTGCTGACGTGCCTCAGCGGATGGTGTCCCAGCCGATTTGTTTGCGGCGGTCCCTGCCGCTGCGACGATCGTCCTTTCCCGGCTCGAAGCGGATCTCCTCGCGCCGGTCATTGACCTTGCGGCGGTCCTCGCCCTTGCGCCGTTCCGGTCCGCGATAAGGCTGTGGCTGCTTGTCATCGTCGACCATGACCGCGCTCCCCCGAGAAAACGCCCGACCTGCATCGGGCAACACTACCTTCGCCCCTAGGTTCCGCCCGCCCGTGCGCCCGCGTCAAGCAAGAGAGAGGGCAGCTCCTCGAATACGGCGGTTGACCAGGATCAAGGCGGAAGCCGTCGGACCAGCCTAGCCTGAGCCCATGCTCGCCAACCCAGCCTTCGATGCCGCGCTCCTCCGCCGTTACGATCGACCCGGGCCCCGCTACACCTCGTATCCCACCGCGCCTCAATTCAGCACGCACTTCGGCGAGCAGGCGTTGCGCGAAGCGGCGCTGGCCAGCAACGGCGACCCGATCCCGCGGCGGCTGTCGCTGTATGTGCACGTCCCGTTTTGCCTGAGCCCCTGTTTCTACTGCGGCTGCAACCGCATCATCACCCGCGACAAGGGCCGCGCCGAGAGCTACCTCGCCCGCCTGTACCGGGAAATCGCACTGGTGGCGGACTTGTTCGACCGCGACCGCGAGGTGATCCAGGTCCATCTCGGCGGCGGCACCCCCAACTTTCTCTCCCCGGCGCAACTGCGAGAGCTCATGGACTCGCTGCGCCGGCATTTTAATTTCAGCGAATCGACCGACCGCGACCTCTCGATCGAGCTCGATCCGCGCTTCATCAGCGCGACCGAGGTCGCGCAGCTCGCCGCGATCGGCTTCAACCGCGCGAGTCTCGGCGTGCAGGACTTCGACCCGATCGTGCAGGCCGCGGTCAACCGGATCCAGTGCGTCGAGGAGACCCGCGACGTGGTCGAGGCCTGCCGCACCCACGGCTTCCGCTCGGTCAACATCGACCTGATCTACGGCCTTCCGAAACAGAATGCGGATGGTTTCGCACGCACGCTCGACACCGTCGTCGCCATGCGCCCCGACCGCCTCG
>JBDSFV010000077.1:0-4448 GCA_039919355.1 Luteimonas sp.
AACTGCGCGCGGCGCTGGCGAAGGCGCAGCCGCTCGAACACGAAGCCGCGCAGCGCGATGACGCCGCATTGATGAAAGCGCTCGGCCATCCCGGGCAGCATCCGGAAGGCCGCTTCCTGCCCGAGACCTACGTCTACACCCGCGGCGACAGCGACCTCGACGTGCTCGGGCGCGCCTACGATGCGATGACACGGGCGCTGGATGCCGCCTGGAAGTCGCGCGCGCCCGACCTGCCGTTCGCATCGAAGGAGCAGGCGCTGGTGCTCGCCTCGATCGTCGAGAAGGAAACCGGCATCGCCGGGGAGCGCCCGGCGATCGCCGGCGTGTTCGTGCGGAGGCTGAAACTCGGCATGCGCCTGCAGACCGACCCGACCGTGATCTACGGCATGGGCGCGGGCTACGCCGGCAACATCCGCAAATCCGACCTGCTCGCCGACACGCCGTACAACACGTATACCCGCGCGGGACTGCCGCCAACGCCGATCGCGATGCCCGGCGTGGCCGCGTTGCAGGCGGCCACGCATCCGGCGCCCGGCGATTCGCTTTATTTCGTTGCGGTCGGCGACGGTAGCGGGCGCCATGTATTCACCCGCTCGCTCGCCGAGCACGAAGCCGCGGTGCGCCAATATCTGCAGCGCTATCGCACGCAACAACGGCAGGCGCAATGACGACATTGGCGACGCATCCGCGCTTCATCTCGCTCGAAGGCGGCGAGGGTGCCGGCAAGACGACGGTGTTGGACGCGCTACGCACTGCATTGCAGGCGGACGGGCGCGAAGTCGTCAGTACGCGTGAACCCGGCGGCACGCCGCTGGCCGAACAGATCCGCAGGCTGTTGCTGGATACCCACCATGAACCACTCGCGCCAGAGACTGAGTTGCTGCTGATGTTCGCCGCGCGCGCGCAGCACGTGCGCGAGACCATCCTGCCCGCGCTCGAACGCGGCGCCTGGGTGGTCAGCGACCGGTTCACCGATTCCAGCTACGCCTACCAGGGCGGCGGCCGCGGACTGGCCCCGGAGTTCATCGCCGAACTCGAGCGGCGCGTGGTCGGCATGCAGCCGGGACTGACGTTGTTGCTCGATGTCGGCGTCGGCGAGGGTCGCGACCGTGCCCGCGGCCGCGACCTGTCTCCGGACAGGATCGAACGCGAGCACGACGATTTTTTCGAGCGCGTGCGCACCACGTTTCTCGCACGCGCCGCCGCCGAACCGCAACGTATCCGTGTCATCGACGCTGCAAGGCCGCCAGCTGTGGTCGCCGCGGATGCCGTGGCGCAGCTGCGTGCGTGGCAGGACGCCCGGCGATGACCGCAGCCGTATCCGGATTTGCGCCCTGGCAGCAGCGTGCCTATGAGCACGCTGCGGTTGCGCTCGACAGTGGTCGCATGGGTCATGCATTGCTGATCTGCGGGCCGGCACAACTCGGCAAGCGCGCGGTGGCGGAGCGACTTGTGCAGCGATTGTTGTGTGTTTCGCGAGACGCGCAGGGTGAACCGTGTGGTCAATGCCGCGGTTGCAGGCTTTACCTTGCACGTTCCCAGAAGGAGCCGCTCGAGCTCCGCCCGGACAAGTCACTGGCCCAGCCCTTCGGGCACCCAGCGCATCCCGACGCGATTTTTGTGGGTTATGCGTGGCGAATGACACCTTCTCCTCCGCGCCAGCTCACCCAGATCGTTGTGGAGCAGATGCGCGCACTATCCGAACGACTGTCGAAAACATCGCAATACGGCGGTCCCCAGGTAGTCATCATCGAGCCTGCTGACGAACTGAACGAAGCCGCATCCAATGCCCTGCTGAAGACGCTGGAGGAACCGCAGCCGGGTCGCTACTTGTGGCTGATCAGTGAGAATCCGGCGCGGCTGCCGGCGACGATCCGCAGCCGCTGCCAGAAGCTCGAGTTCCGCCTGCCGCCGCACGAAGAAGCGCTGGCGTGGCTGCGCGCGCAGGGCCACACGGAGAAAGCCGTGGCCGAAGCACTCGACGCGGCCCGTGGCGATCCCGGACTCGCCGATGCCTGGCTGCGCGATGGTGGCCTGCAGATGCGACGCGAAGTCGCCAGCGACCTCGCGAAACTCGCATGCGGCGACGCTTCCGCAGCCCAGACCGCGCAACGCTGGGCGGCCGATGACCATGCGTCGTTGCGTTTGCGTTTCGCAGCTGACCACGCGCTGGCTCAGGCCGGTGGCTTGACCGATCCGCTGCAAACACGCAGGCTGGCGACATGGTTCGATGCCGCCAATCGCGCCCGCGCATTGTTGCGCACGACGGTGCGTGCGGATCTCGCGGTCGCCGAGTTGCTGCTGGCCTGGTGCACCGTTGCGGGTGCGACGGCCTCTGGAGGGAGCAGGGGATGATTGAGGTAATGATCGGGGGGCCTGGCTGATGGTGGCAAACGCGGGCGGTGCGCGCCAAGGCATCCTGTCGTTGGCGGTCAAGGACAAGGCCCAGCTGTACAACGCCTACATGCCGTACCTGAAGCACGGCGGCATCTTCGTGCCGACCGCCAAGCGCTACTTCCTTGGCGATGAGGTCTTCCTGCTGCTGACCCTGCCCGAATCCGGCGAACGCCTGCCGGTGGCGGGCAAGGTCATCTGGATCACCCCGAGCGGCGCGCAGGGTAACCGCACCGCCGGCA
The DNA here is from genome assembly GCA_039919355.1 of Luteimonas sp. Classification (GTDB taxonomy): domain Bacteria; phylum Pseudomonadota; class Gammaproteobacteria; order Xanthomonadales; family Xanthomonadaceae; genus Cognatiluteimonas. The sequence continues at coordinate 2,637 of JBDSFV010000077.1, forward strand.
TCGGCGTGCAATTCGCCGACGGCAACGAGGGCGAGGCGGTGAAGGGCAAGATCGAGGCGCTGCTCGCCGGTACCCTCAACGCGGACAAGCCGACGCATACGATGTAGCGCGCTTCTCCCCTTCGCGGGAGCGCACGGCACGCTTCAACGCAAGGTCGCAGAATCCCATCCCGGCCGCGGAACGAAGCGATCGCCGTAGCGTGCCTGCAGCATCTTCAGCTTCGCGAGCAGCGTATCGACACCGGTGTCGCGGACGTATTGGACCGGGCCGCCGCGGAATGGCGCGAAGCCGGTGCCGAAGATCACGCCGGCGTCGAGCAGGTCGGCATCGTGGACGACGCCATCGTGCAAGGCGGCGACGGCTTCGTTGAGCAGCGGCAGGATCAGCCGGTCCTCCAGGTCGGCCGGCACCTGATAATCCTTCGGCAATTCCGGTTTGACCGGCTTGCCGTGCTCCCACTTGTACAGTCCCTGGCCATCCTTCTTGCCGCGCTTGCCTGCTTCGGGTGGCGTCGACAGGGAGGCAGGTACCTTGAGCCCGAGGAATGGTGCGAGCTCCTGCCCGACGCCCGCGGCGACATCGAGGCCGACCGTGTCGATCAGTTCGATCGGTCCCATCGGCATGCCGAACTTCACCGCCGCCTTGTCGATTGCGGCACCGGGAATGCCTTCGGCGAACGCAGTCGCAGCCTCGAGCATGTACGGGAACAGCACGCGGTTGACCAGGAAGCCCGGCGTGCCCGCGACCAGGATCGGCAGCTTGTCGATGGCCTTGCAGAACGCGGCGAGGCGTTGCTGCGTTTCCGGCGTCATCGTGTCGTGGTGGATGATCTCGACCAACGGCATCAGCGCAACCGGGTTGAAGTAATGCAGGCCGGCGAATTGCGCCGGGCGCTGGATGTGTACCCGCAATCCGGTCAGCGGAATCGACGATGTGTTCGTCGTCAACAGTGCGTCGGGCTTCATCTTCGGCTCAAGCTGCGCGTACAGCTCGCGCTTGGCCTCTGGTTGTTCGATGATCGCCTCGATCACGAGGTCGGCAACAGCCGCGCCGTCGCCGGCGAGGTCGCCCTTGAGTCGCGCCGCGACCGCAGGACGCCTGGCCTCGTCCTTGACCTTCTTCGCGAACAGCTCCTGTGCCCGCGCCAGCGCGCCGTCGATGAAGCCTTGCTCGCGATCGGACAACGTCACCTCGAAGCCCTTGTAGGCCGACCAGGCGGCGATGTCACCGCCCATCACGCCGGCACCGACCACGTGGACGTGGGTGATCCCGGACTCCTTGCCGCCCTGGCTCTTGAGCCTCTCCTGCAGGAAGTACACGCGGATCAGGTTGCGCGCGGTCTGCGTGCCGGCGAGCTTCGTAACGGATTTGCGTTCGGCGGCAAGCTGCGACTGGGTACTGCCGCCACTGCGTCGCCAGGTGTCGATCAGTGCGTATGGCGCGGGATAATGTTCCTTGCGTGCCTTGCGCGCGACCTGCTTCACCAGCATCGGCGCGAGCACTTGCCGCACCGGCCACCAGTTCGTCGCCCACGCGAGGAAGCGCTGCTTCAACGGTCGTGCCGCGCCTTTCAGGGCGAGTTCGACCGCAGCGTCGACCAGCACCGCCGCATCGACGACCTTGTCGACCAGGCCGATCACCTTCGCCGGAGAACCCGACAGCGTGCGTCCGGTCAGCATGAGGTCCATCGCCGCGGGGGCTCCGACCAGCCGCGGCAGGCGTACGCTGCCGCCCCAGCCCGGATAGATGCCGAGCTTCACTTCCGGCAGGCCGATGCGTGTCGACGGATCGTTCGATGCCACGCGATAGCGG
>JBDSFV010000078.1:0-3366 GCA_039919355.1 Luteimonas sp.
CAGGGACGCGCCGCCGCTGGCCAGCACGATCGCCAGCGCCAGCAGAATCTTGCGGATCGCGGTGGCCGGCATCAAGCGCTTTCGAACAGGCTGCGCCCGGTCATTTCCGCCGGCTGCGGCAGGCCGAGCAGGTCGAGCAGCGTAGGCGCGACGTCGCGAAGTGCCCCACCGCCGCGCAGCGTGGCATCGCCGCGATCGCCGACGTACACCAGCGGCACCGGCCCGACCGTGTGCGCGGTGTGCGGCTGGCCGGTGGCGGAATCGCGCATCATCTCGACGTTGCCGTGGTCGGCGGTGATCAGCAATGCGCCGTCGACGCCGCGCACGGCAGCGCTGACCGCACCGATCGCAACGTCCACCGCCTCGACGGCCCTGACCGCGGCGGCGACATCGCCGGTATGCCCGACCATGTCCGCATTGGCGAGGTTGCAGACGATGAAGTCGTAGCGCTGCGCTGCGATCGCATCGACCAGCTCCGCGGTCACTTCCGGGCAGCTCATTTCCGGCTGCAGGTCATAGGTGGCGACCTTCGGGCTCGGCACCAGGATGCGGTCCTCGCCCGGATACGGATCCTCGCGGCCGCCGCTGAAGAAGAAGGTGACGTGCGCGTACTTTTCGGTCTCGGCGATGCGCAGCTGGGTCAGGCGGTGTTCGGCCAGCAGCTCGCCGAGCGTGTGCGCCAGGTTGTCCGGCGCGAATGCCACCGGCGCCGGCAGTTTCGCGTCGTATCCGGTCAGGCAGGTGAAACATGACAGCTGCGGCCGGCGCACGGCGAAGCCGTCGAACCCGGGATCGACGAACGCGGCGGTCAATTGCCGTGCCCGGTCGGCGCGGAAATTCATGAACACCACCGCGTCGCCATCGGCCATCGGCGCGCTGTCGGCATCGGTCGGCGCGATCACCGTCGGTGCGACGAACTCGTCGGTATCGCCGCGCGTATAGGCCGCGGACAGCGCCGCCTGCGCGTCGAGCACGCGGAAGTCCGACTGCGCGTTGACGATCGCGTCCCAGGCACGGTGCAGCCGCTCCCAACGCTGGTCGCGGTCCATTGCGTAATAGCGGCCGCTGATCGAGGCGATGCGGGCGTTGCCGAGTGCGTCGCACTTCGCCTGCAGCGCGGCGAGGCTGGGCGCGGCCGATTTCGGCGGCATGTCGCGGCCGTCGAGGAACGCATGCACCGCGACCTTCTCCACGCCTTCGCGCTGCGCCAGCTCCAGCATCGCGAAGATATGGCGTTCGTGGCTGTGCACGCCGCCAGGCGACAGCAGGCCCATCACGTGCAGGGTGCCGCCGCTTGCGATGGCGGCTTCGCACGCCGCGCGCAACTGGGCGTTGTCGAAGAAACTGCCGTCCTGGATCGCGGCATCGATCCGGGTCAGGTCCTGGTAGACGATGCGGCCGGCGCCGAGGTTCATGTGCCCGACCTCGGAGTTGCCCATCTGCCCGTCCGGCAGGCCGACGTGGCGGCCTTCGGTATGGACCAGCGTATGCGGCGCGGTCGCCCACAGGCGTCGCCAGTGCGGCAGCTCGGCCTGCGCCAGCGCGTTGTCGGCGGGGTCATCGCGATGGCCCCAGCCATCGAGGATCAGCAGGACGACCGGTTTGGGGCGCTGGCTGGAGGCATGCACGACGTAAGGCACCCGTGACTTCGGACAGGTGCGGATTGTAGCGAAGCGCCGCAGGATGCCGAGGGCGGCACGACGGGATGCCTAAACCGATCCGCTTGTGACTGCATCATCAATGCTGACTCCTCCGCTTCCCAGGGCCACGCCATGTTCCGCATCCGTTCCGTCGCCGCAGTCGCCTTCACCCTTGCCATGGCCGCACCGGCCGTGTTCGCCGCCGACCAGGACATCGACAAGGTCAACGGCAGCATCACTGTTGAGGCCGGCGAGCGCTACGGCGACCTGGACACCGTCAACGGCAGCATCAACATCGGCGCCGGCGCCCGCGTGGCCGATGCCGAGACCGTCAACGGCAGCATCCGGGTCTCCGAAAACGTCCAGGCCGGCGGCCTGTCGACGGTCAACGGCAGCATCCGGGTCGCCACCAACGTGACCATGAACAACGGCGTGGGCACGGTCAACGGCAGCGTCTTCGTCGACCGCGGCGGTGCCATCCGCGGCGACGTCGAGACCGTGAACGGCGCGATTGGCCTGGTCGACACCGATCTGGGCGGCGGCATCAGCACCGTCAACGGCGACATCACCGTCGGCGTCGGCTCGCACGTCAAGGGCGGCATCAAGGTCGAGAAGCCGAGCAGCAACTGGATGCCGATCAGCTTCGGCAAGCGCCGCCCGCCGCGCATCATCATCGGCCCGAACGCGGTGGTCGATGGCCCGCTGGTGTTCGAGCGCGAGGTCAAGCTGTACGTGCACGGCAGTGCCCGCATCGGCCCCGTGACCGGCGCCACCGCGGTGCGTTACGACGGCAACCGCGCGCCGCAGGACTGATTGCCTTGCACAGCTGGCAGGACGCGACGCGCATCAAGGCGCGCCAGCGGATGCCGGCGTAGACTCGGGGGTTTCGTCGTACAGGAACCCTCCGCATGCAGCGACACCTCCTGCTCTGCCTGGCCGCCGCCGCGGCCCTGGCGGCATGCCAGCGCGAACCCGCCGCACCGGCGGCGCCGGCGCCGTCCGCACCCTCAGCCACCGCATACGCCTTCCACGATGCGATCGACGTCGGTGATTTCGCCGAGCACGTCAAGACGCTGTCCTCCGACGCATTCGAAGGCCGCGGCCCCGGCACGCCCGGCGAGGACAAGTCGGTCGAATACATCAAGGCGCAGTTCGAACGCATCGGTCTTGCGCCCGGCAACCACGGCGACTGGTTCCAGACCGTACCGATGGTCGAGACCACCGCCGCCGAATCGACCGTGCTCAAGCTCGACGTCGACGGCAAGCCGCACGCGCTCAGGTTCGGCAGCGACATGGTCATCCGCACCCGCAGCGGCCAGCCCGAAGTGAAGATCGACAACAGCGAGCTGGTGTTCGTCGGCTACGGCGTCGACGCGCCGGAGCAGCGCTGGAATGATTACGCCTGCATCGACGTCAAGGGCAAGACCGTGGTGATGCTGGTCAACGACCCCGGCTTCCACGCCAACGACGCCTCGCTGTTCGAAGGCAAGCGGATGACCTACTACGGCCGCTGGACCTACAAGTACGAGGAGGCCGCGCGCCAGGGCGCCGCCGCCGCGCTGATCATCCATGACACCCTTGGTGCGTCCTATGGCTGGGACGTGGTGAAGAATTCCTGGTCCGGGCCACAGTACGACCTACCCGCCAAGGATGATCCCGCGCCGCGTCTTCCAGCGCAGGGCTGGATGACCGGTGATGCCGCAAAGGTCCTGTTCGCAGGCGCCGG
>JBDSFV010000079.1:0-21512 GCA_039919355.1 Luteimonas sp.
AGTGCAGATCCTGATCAACAACACCGGCGGCCCACCCGGCGGTCCTGCGCATACGGCAGAAGTGGCCGCGTTCCTCGACGCCTTCAACAAGCATCTCGTCGCCAACCAGACGATCGTGCAAGCCGTCCTGCCCGGGATGCGCGCCGCCGGCTGGGGGCGGATCGTCAACGTGATCTCGACCTCGGTGAAGGAACCGATCGTCGGCCTCGGCGTCTCCAACACCATCCGCGGCGCGGTCGCGAGCTGGGCCAAGACCTTGTCGCGCGAACTGGCGCCATTCGGCATCACCGTCAACAACGTGCTGCCGGGCTTCACCGAGACCGGTCGCATCACGCAGCTGGTGCATGACCGCGCACAGGCCAGCAGCCAGTCGCAAGACAGCATCGCCGAGGGCATGCGCAAGACGGTGCCGGCCGGACGCTTCGCGCAACCTGGCGAGATCGGTGGCGTGATTGCGTTCCTGTGCTCGCCCGCCGCCGCTTACATCAACGGCGTCAGCCTGGCGGTCGATGGCGGCCGCATGCAGTCGATCTGATTTTGCTCGTCATTCCCGCGCAGGCGGGAATCCATCTTGATTTTCCTTCAGATGACGCCAGCTTGACCCACGCGTTAAGCTTGCCGTATGCGTCTCACTCACTGGATCGATGGCGAAGCACGCGAGGCGGCCGGCGGCCGCTGGTGCGATGTTTTCGATCCAGCGACCGCGAAAGCCTTTGCGCAGGTCGCCGACGGCGATGCCCAGGACGTCGAGGTTGCGGTCGTCGCAGCCCAACGTGCGTTCCCGGCGTGGTCCACGCTGCCGAATTCCGAACGCGCACGCTGGCTGGAAAAACTCGCCGACGCGCTCGAGGCACGGCTCGACGATTTCGCCCATGCCGAATCGCGCGACAGTGGAAAACCCATCCACCTCGCACGCGAGGTCGAGATCCCGCGCGCGATCAGCAACCTGCGCTTCTTTGCGCATGCCGCGACACAGTTTGCCAGCGAATCGCATCACGGCCAGGCCGGACTGAACTACACACTGCGGCAGCCACTGGGCGTGGTCGGTACGATCTCGCCCTGGAACCTGCCGCTGTACCTGTTCACCTGGAAGATCGCGCCGGCGCTGGCCGCAGGCAACACGGTGGTCGCCAAGCCGTCGGAGATCACGCCGCAGACCGCGACCATGCTGGGCGAACTCGCCGCGCAGATCGGGTTCCCGAAAGGCGTGCTCAACATCGTGCACGGACTAGGACCCGAGGTCGGCGAGCCGCTGGTGACACATCCGCAGGTCAAGGCGATCTCCTTCACCGGCAGCACTGCCGTGGGCAAGCGCATCGCCGGCCTCGCCGGACCGTTGCTGAAGAAGGTCTCACTGGAACTCGGGGGCAAGAATCCGACGCTGGTGTTCGCCGACAGCGACTGGCGCGCCCAACTCGACACCATCATGCGCTCGGCGTTCCAGAATTCCGGCCAGATCTGCCTATGCGGCTCGCGCCTCCTGGTCGAGCGCGGCATCTACACCGAGTTTCGCGAGGCGCTGGTCGAGCGCGTGCTGGCGCTGCGTGTCGGCGATCCGATCGATGCCGACAACGACCTCGGCCCGCTGGTCTCGCAGGCACACTTCGACAAGGTGGTCGCTGCGATCGCGCGCGCCCGCGACGAGGGTGGCCATGTCTGGTGCGGCGGCGAAGCGCTGCAGCGACCCGGCTGGTTCGTCACGCCGGCGGTGATCGATGGACTCGGTCCGGATTGCGCCAGCAACCGCGAGGAAATCTTCGGCCCGGTGGCGACGCTGCAACCTTTCGACAGCGACGGCGAGGCATTGGCGCTGGCCAATGCCGGCGACTATGGCCTCGCCGCGTCGATCTGGACCCGCGACCTCAACCGCGCGCACCGACTGGCCGCCGACATCCATGCGGGTATCGTGTGGATCAACAGCTGGCTGATGCGCGACCTGCGCACGCCGTTCGGCGGCATGGGCCAGTCGGGCCTCGGCCGCGAAGGCGGCTTTGAGGCGATGCGCTTCTTCACCGAACCCAAGAACGTAGGACTCTTCCTCGGATGACGGACCTCAGCGAATTGCTGCGCAACAACCGCGAATGGGCCGAGCAGGTCCGGCGCGACGATCCGCAGTTCTTCGAGCGGCTGTCGCAGCTGCAGGCGCCAAAGTACCTGTGGATCGGCTGCTCGGATTCGCGCGTGCCCGCCAACCAGATCATGGGCCTGGCGCCGGGCGAGGTCTTCGTCCACCGCAATCTCGCCAACGTGATGGTGCACACCGACCTCAACTGCCTGTCGGTGATCCAGTTCGCGGTCGACCTGCTCAAGGTCGAGCACATCCTGGTGGTCGGCCATTACGGCTGCGGCGGCGTGCATGCCGCGCTGATTGGCACCCGCGTCGGCCTCGCCGACAACTGGATCCGCCATGTTGGCGACGTTGCGCTCAAGCATGCGGCGCTGCTCGACGGCGTCGAGCCGGAGTCGCTGCGCCACGCGCGACTGTGCGAGCTCAACGCGATCGAACAGGCCGCCAATGTCTGCCTGACGACCATCGTGCAGGATGCCTGGACGCGCGGACAGTCGCTGTCGGTGCACGGCTGGGTCTACGGCCTGGAAGACGGCCGCGTACGCGAGCTGGGCATGGACGTGGATTCAACCGACGGGTTGGTGCCCGCCTACGACACTGCCCTTTCGCGGCTGCGGGCAGGCGACGGAGAACACGCATGAGCGACGCGATCCACGCCGAGGCCGCGCCGAAGCCGGTAGGCACCTATCCGCACGCGCGCCGCGTCGGCAACCTGCTGTTCCTGTCCGGGATCGGCCCGCGCGATCCGCGCAGCAACGCCATCCCCGGCAACGAACTGTTCGCCGACGGCCGTGTGCGCCGTTACGACATCGAGGCGCAGACCCGCGCGGTGTTCGCCAACGTGCGCGCGGTGCTGGAAGCCAGCGGCGCGCGCTGGGAAGACCTGGTCGACGTCACCGTCTATCTCACCGACATGCTGCGCGACTTCCGCGCGTACAACATGATCTGGGCCGAGTATTTCCCGGACCCGGCAAGTGCACCCTGCCGCACCACCGTCGGCATCACCGCGCTGCCAACGCCGATCGCGATCGAGTTGAAGTGCATCGCCGTTGTGAAGGAGTGACACGCCATGCTGCCCACCCCGCTCAACCTGCAGGCCTGGATCGACGGGCACCGGCACCTGCTCAAGCCGCCGGTGGGCAACAAGGTCGTGTACGACGGCGACTTCATCGTCATGGTCGTCGGTGGTCCGAACGCACGCACCGACTACCACTGGGACGAAGGCCCGGAGTGGTTCTACCAGCTCGAAGGCGAGATGGTGCTGCGCATCCAGGAGGATGGCGCGGTGCGCGACATCCCGATCCGCGCCGGCGAGACCTTCCTGCTGCCGCCGCGCACCCCGCACTCGCCGCAGCGACTGCCGGAATCGATCGGCCTGGTGATCGAGCGCAAGCGCCTGCCGCACGAGGACGACGGCCTGCTGTGGTTCTGCGAGCAGTGCAACCACAGGATCTACGAGGAGTATTTCCACCTGCACGACATCGAGACCGATTTCCCACCGGTGTTCGACCGCTTCTATTCCTCGCGCGAGCACCGTACCTGCGACAACTGCGGACATGTCAATCCGGCGCCGTCGAAGTACGTGATGCCGGATACCTGATGCTCAAGATCGACACCCACGCCCATTACCTGCCTCGCGACTGGCCCGACCTCGCCGCGAAGTACGGCGATGCGCGCTTCCCGGTGATCCACCACGGCGACGACGGCCGCCATCGCATCTACAAGGACGGCAAGTTCTTCCGCGAGATCTGGCCCAAGACCTGGGATCCGCACGAGCGCATCGCCGACTACGCGCGCTTCGGCGTGCAGGTGCAGGTGATCAGCACCGTGCCGGTGATGTTCAGCTACTGGGCCCGGCCGCACCATGCGCTGGAGCTGCACCAGGCACTCAACGACCATATGGCGGAGACCTGCCGCGCCAATCCGCGCCATTACGCCGGCATCGGCACGGTGCCGCTGCAATCGCCGCGCCTCGCCGTACAGGAGCTGGAACGCTGCATGGACCAGCTCGGCCTGCAGGGCGTGCAGATCGGTTCGCACATCAACGACTGGAACCTCGACGCACCGGAACTGTTTGAGTTCTTCGAGGCGGCGAGTGAACTCGACGCGGCGATCCTCGTACACCCGTGGGACATGATGGGCACCGAGAGCATGCCCAAGTACTGGCTGCCGTGGCTGGTCGGGATGCCGGCGGAGCAATCGCGCGCAGCCTGCTGCCTGGTGTTCGGCGGCGTGCTGGAGCGGCTGCCGAAGCTTAAGGTCTGCCTCGCCCACGGTGGCGGCAGCTTCCCCTACACCATCGGCCGCATCGAACACGGCTTCAACATGCGTCCGGACCTGGTCGCCACCGACAACTTCCGCAATCCGCGCGATTACCTGTCGAAACTGTATTTTGACTCCTGGGTCGCCGACGACCGCGCGCTGCGCTACCTGCTCGATACCTGCGGCGTGTCGCAGGTGATGCTAGGCACCGACTATCCGTTCCACCTGGGCGAACAGGCGCCGGGCGCCGGCATCGCAGCGCTCGACCTGGACGACGTCGAACAGGCACGCCTCTACCACGGCACCGCGCTGGAATGGCTCGGTCTGCCGTCTTCAAGATTCGCGTGACCGTTGCCTTGGGTTGAGGCCTTGGCCGAAACCCGGGTTTCGCTGCGCTCAACCCAGGCTACAACATCAACGTGACCGATCTTTTCTCAGACAGCTACGTGCAGCAGCAGGATGCGGCCGATCCCCTGCGCGGCTTGCGCGACGAATTCCATATCCCGTTGCACGGCGGCGCCGAGCAGGCCTATTTCTGCGGCAACTCGCTCGGCCTGCAGCCGAAGGCGGCGCGGGCGCTGGTCGAGGAAGTCCTCGACAAGTGGGCGCGCGACGCCGTCGAAGGCCACTTCCGCGAGCCGGCGCCGTGGATGCCCTACCACGAGCTGGTACGTGAGCCGCTCGCGGCCGTCGTCGGCGCGCAACCTGCGGAAGTCGTCGCAATGAACTCGCTGACCGCGAACCTGCACCTGATGCTGGTCAGCTTCTACCGGCCCACGCGCGAGCGCCCGGCGATCCTGATGGAGGCCGGCGCATTCCCGTCCGACCACCATGCGCTGGAATCGCAGGTGCGTTTCCACGGCTTCGATCCCGCCGTCGACCTGATCGAGCTCGAACCCGACGAGGCCGACGGCACCCTCTCGATGGCGGCGATCGAGCGCGCGATCGCCGGGCACGGTCCGCGCCTCGCACTCGTGCTGTGGCCGGGCGTGCAATACCGCACCGGACAGGCCTTCGACCTGGCTGAAATCGCCCGGCTCGGCCACGCCACCGGCGCGATCGTCGGCTTCGACCTCGCCCATGCCGTCGGCAACCTACCTGTGCAGCTGCACGACAGCAACGCCGATTTCGCGGTCTGGTGCCACTACAAGTACATGAACTCAGGGCCGGGCGCGGTCGGCGGCTGCTTCGTGCATGAACGCCATGCGCGCAGCGACCGTCCGCGCTTCGCCGGCTGGTGGGGCCACGACCAGCCCACGCGTTTCCGCATGGGCCCGGAATTCGTGCCGACGCCGGGCGCCGACGGCTGGCAGTTGAGCAATCCACCGATCCTCGGGCTGGCGCCGCTGCGCGCATCACTCGATCTGTTCGGTCGCGCCGGCATGGCCGCCTTGCGGGAAAAGTCGGAACGGCTCACCGGCTATCTGGAATCACTGATCGGCGAGCGTCTGGTGGACACGCTGCAGGTCGTCACTCCGCGCGAACCCGCGCGTCGCGGCGCGCAGCTGTCCCTGCGCGTCGCTGGCGGACACGAACGTGGTCGCGCCCTGTTCGAGCATCTGGCCAGTGTCGGCGTACTCGGCGACTGGCGCGAGCCGGACGTGATCCGCATCTCGCCTGCACCGTTGTACAACACCCACGTCGACGTGCTGCGTTTCGCGCGCGCGGTCGAGGCGTGGCGCCCTTGACGTCATTCCTGCTTTCGCAGGAATGACGGGCGAAGGAACCAAGACACTGGATTGCTGCTTTCGCAGGAATGACGAGCGAAGGCAAAGTCGCTGGATTCCGACCTTCGCGGGAATGACGGCCTAGAGCAAGAGCATGACTACCGACAGCAGAAAGTCCCTCACCATCGTCGGCGCCGGCCTCGCCGGCTCGCTGCTTGCCACGCTGCTCGCAAAACGCGGCTGGCAGGTCGACGTGTTCGAGCGCCGCGGCGATCCGCGCGTCGAGGGCTATGCCGGCGGGCGCTCGATCAACCTGGCGCTGGCCGAGCGCGGACTGCATGCGCTGCGCAGTGCCGATGCCGCCGATGCCGTGCTCGACAAGGCGGTGATGATGCGTGGCCGCATGGTCCATTCCATCGACGGCAGCCAGCAGTTGCAGCGCTACGGCCGCGACGATTCCGAGGTGATCTGGTCGGTGAGCCGCGGCGACCTCAACCTCACCCTCATCGATGCCGCCGCAGACGCCGGCGCCCGCATCCATTTCGACCGTCGCCTGGACAGCGTCGACTTCGACGCCTGCACTGCCACCTTCCTCGGCGAGGGTCGTGCCCATGCGCATGCATTCAACGCGCTGCTGGGCGCCGACGGCGCCGGATCCACCTTGCGGGCACAGATGGGCGTGCATTCCTCTCTGGGCGAGCGGCTGGAATGGCTGGACCACGGCTACAAGGAACTGGAGATCCCACCCGGTTACGACGGCGGTTTCAGGATCGAACCCAACGCCCTGCACATCTGGCCGCGCGGCCGCTACATGTGCATCGCCCTGCCCAATGACGAGCGCACTTTCACCGTCACCCTGTTCCTGCCCAACGAGGGCGATCCGAGTTTCGCCACCGTGCAGACGGGCGAGGATGCGCGCGCCCTCTTCCAGCGCGACTTCGCCGACGTCCTGCCGCTGATGCCGGATCTCGAAAACGACTTCGAGGCCAACCCGACCGGAACCCTCGCCACGCTCTACCTCGATCGCTGGCATATCGACGGCCGCGCCGTGCTGCTAGGCGACGCCGCGCACGCAATGGTGCCGTTCCACGGCCAGGGCATGAACTGCGCGTTCGAGGATTGCGTGGCGCTGGCTTCGCATCTCGAGGCGAACGATGCCCTCGATGCCGCGTTCGCCGCCTTTGAGGCCGAGCGCCGGCCGAACGCGCAGGCGATCCAGCAGATGGCGCTGGAGAACTACCTGGAGATGCGCGAGCGCGTGGACGATGCCGACTTCCTGCTGCAGCGCACGCTGGAGCGGGAACTGGCCGTGCGCCATCCGGATCGCTTCGTGCCGCGTTACGCGATGGTCACGTTCCGCCGCATCGCCTACGCGACTGCGTTCGAGCGCGGCCGCGTCCAGCGCGAGCTGCTGGTCGAGGCGACCCGCGGCCGCGCATCGCTGGAGGGAATCGACTGGACCTGGCTCGATGCGGAAGTGGCGCGGCGGCTGCCGCCCCTGCCGGACGGGGGCTGAGCGCCAACGTCGCAGCAGCCGAGACAGCCAGCCACTATCCTGCGCACGGGCAGAGGTCATTTCCGCGAAGGCGGCATCCAGTGACTGCTGCCACCCTCAACGACACTGGATTCCTGCTTTCGCAGGAATGACGGGCAAAAAACACACATGCCAGCCAGCTTCCTGTTCTACGACCTCGAAACCTTCGGCACCGATCCGCGCACGTCGCGCATCGCCCAGTTCGCTGCGATCCGCACGGATGCCGAACTCAACCAGGTCGAGGAACCGGTCAGCTTCTTCGTCCAGCCGGCCGACGATCTGCTGCCCTCGCCCATCGCCACCCTGATCACCGCGATCACGCCGCAGCAGGCGCTGCGCGATGGCGTCAATGAGGCCGAGGCGTTCGCCCGCATCTTCGAGGAGATGTCGCGGCCGGAGACCTGCACGCTCGGCTACAACTCGCTGCGCTTCGACGACGAGTTCATCCGCCACGGCCTGTTCCGCAACTTCTTCGACGCCTACGAGCGCGAATGGCGCGGCGGCAACTGCCGCTGGGACCTGCTCGACGTGCTGCGGCTGGCGCATGCGGTGCGCCCCGACGGCATCGTCTGGCCGCAGCGCGAGGATGGCGCGACCTCGTTCAGGCTCGAGCACATCGCCAGCGCCAATGACGTGCGCAGCGGCGAGGCCCACGAGGCCCTGTCGGACGTGCGCGCGTTGATCGGCATCGCCCGCAAGTTGCGCGCTGCGCAACCGAAGCTGTGGGAGTACGCGCTGCGGCTGCGCGACAAGCGCTACGTCGCGCAGCTGCTCGACACCGTCGGCATGACGCCAGTGCTGCACGTGTCGCAGCGCTATCCGGCGGCGCGCCTGTGCGCGGCCGCGGTACTGCCGCTGGCGCGGCATCCGCGCATCGACAGCCGGGTGATCGTGTTCGACCTCGACAGCGAACCCGACGCGCTGCTCGACCTCGACGCGGGCGACATCGCCGACCGCCTGTACACGCCCAGCGCCGATCTGCCCGAAGGCGAGTCGCGCATCCCGCTCAAGGAAGTGCATCTCAACCGCTGCCCGGCCCTGATCGGGTGGGACCATCTGCGGGCGGCGGATTTCGCGCGGCTGTTGATCGATCCGGCCACGGTCGAACGGCGCGCGGCGCGATTGCGCGCAGCCGGCCCGGCCCTGGCCGAAAAGGTGCGGCGCGTGTATGCCGGCGAACGTGCACGCGCGACGGGCGACGTCGACGCCGGCCTGTACGACGGGTTCGTCGGCGATGGCGACAAGCGCCGTTTCGCCGATGTCCGCGCGACGTCGCCCGAAGCGCTCGGAACACGGGAGTTCGGATTTACCGATCCGCGCCTGCCCGAACTGCTGTTCCGCTATCGCGCGCGCAACTGGCCCGAGACCTTGACGGCATCCGAACACGCTCGCTGGCACGACTATCGGCACCGCCGCCTGCTGGAGGATTCCGGTTTGTCCGAATCAACCCTGCCCGCCTATTTCGATGAAATAGCGGCCTTGCTTTCCGCCAGCGTGGGGCACGGCGACAGGCTGGCGTTGCTGGATCGTCTGGAAGCCTGGGCGCGCGACATCGAGACATCGCTCGGATGAAAAAGACGGGCGTAGGGCGGGTCTTGACCCGCCTTTGTCATCGTTCCGGCGGGTCAAGACCCGCCCTACGTGAAACACGTGTTTGCAGATGACCACCTATTTCACCGACAAGACCTTCAGGTTCCTGCGTGGCCTGGCGCGGCACAACGAGCGCGCCTGGTTCCAGACCCACAAAGCCGACTACGACGCGCACGTGCGCGGCCCCTTCCAGGCGCTGCTGGTCGACCTGCAGCCGGCGCTGGCGCAGGTGAGCGAGCACTACCGCGCCGATCCGAAAACGGTCGGCGGATCGCTGTTCCGGATCCAGCGCGATACTCGTTTCGCCAAGGACAAGACGCCGTACAAACCCTGGCAGGGTGCGCGGCTGTTCCATGTGCGCGGTCGCCAGGTCGAGGCGCCGTCGTTCTACCTGCATTTGCAGCCGGGCGCCTGCTTCGTCGGCGCCGGACTGTGGCACCCACAACCGTCCACACAGCGCGCGGTACGGCAATTCATCGTCGACAACCCCGGCAGCTGGAAGGCCGCCGCGCACGCGCCGGCTTTCCGTCGACGCTACGACTTCGAATCCGCAGACATGCTGGTGCGACCGCCGCGTGGTTTCCCCGCGGACTTCGAATGCATCGACGACTTGAAGCATCGGAATTTTGTCGTCGTGCGCGCGCTCGGGGACGCGACCTTGACCGGCCCGAAGTTGCGACAGACCATCGCCAACGACCTTGCAGCGATGGCGCCGTTCGTCGATTACCTTTGCGCCACGCTCGACCTGGAGTTCTGAACTGTGGGCGCTACCTCACCTGCCGGAATCGTCATGAAGAAATGGATCGCGCTCGTCCTCGTCCTGCTGCTGGCACTTGGCACCTACGTCGCAGTCGGCCCCTACCTCACCGTGCGCGCGATCCGCATCGCTGTGAAGGAGCAGGATGCCGCCGCCCTGTCGAAACAGGTCGACTTCCCCGCCCTGCGCACCAGCCTGAAGGCGCAGCTGACCGACCGGCTGGTGCGCGAAGCCGGTCCCGACCTGCAGTCCAACCCGTTCGCCGCATTCGGCTTGTCGATCGCCGGCGGCGTGATCGGCGGCGCCGTCGATACGATGGTCACGCCGATGGGCCTGGGCGCGATGATGGAAGGCCGCAAGGTCTGGAAGCGCGTCGACGATGGCTTCTCGCGCGCCGATGCGGACACGCCGGCCCCGGAACCGCTGCACGATGCGGTGTACCGCTATGAATCGCTTTCGCGCTTCACCGCGACCGTAGACGACGAGGACGGCCGCCCGATCGTGTTCGTGCTGACCCGCGGCGGGCTGCGCTGGGAACTCTCCGACATCCGCCTGCCGCCGGATCCGGCGTCGCCTTGACTCACACGGAACGCGCAGCTGCGGGCAGCACGACTTCGACCTGATGCTGCCTGTGGTCATCCTGTAGCGCAATCGCGAATTCGCCTTGCACCACGCCGTCGACGGACAAGCGGCGTTCCGCATCCGGCGTCGAGATCTGTCGCACCTGGATCCTGTAGACGGTATCGCGATAGCGATAGCGCACGGCGTATCCGGGCCAGTCGAAGGGGATGCACGGCGCCAGCCGCAGCCTGTCGCCTTCCAGCCGCAGTCCCAGCAACGATTCGATGATCAGCCGGTACATCCAGCCGGCCGAGCCGGTGTACCAGGTCCAGCCGCCGCGGCCGGTGTGCGGGGCGACGGCATACACATCGGCGGCGACTACGTACGGCTCAACCTTGTAGGTCGCGACAGCGTCGGCATCGAGCGCATGGTTGACCGGATTGATCATGCGCAGCAGTTCCCAGGCCCGCTCGCGATCGCCGAGTTCGGCGAAAGCCATCGTGGCCCAGATCGCGGCGTGGGTGTACTGGCCGCCGTTCTCGCGCACGCCGGGGACGTAGCCGCGGATGTAGCCGGGATCCTCCTGGGTCTGGTCGAACGGCGGATGCAGCAACTGGATCAGGCCGGCGTCGCGCCGCACCAGGTGCTGGTCGAGCGAAGCCATCGCCTGGCGCGCACGCTCCGGGTCGCCGGCGCCCGACAGCACCGACCAGCTCTGCGCGATCGAGTCGATGGTGCATTCGACGCTGGCGGTCGATCCCAAAGGCGTGCCGTTGTCGAACCAGGCGCGCCGGTACCAGGCGCCATCCCAGGCATGGCGTTCCAGGTTCTGGCGCAACTGCTCGGCGGCGTCGAGGCAATGATCGGCGAAGCCGCTGTCGCCGCGCGTGCGCGCCAATGCGCTGAAGCGGGTCAGCGCATCGAACAGGAAGAAGCCCAGCCATACGCTTTCGCCGCGGCCGTCCGCGCCGACCCGGTTCATGCCGTCGTTCCAGTCGCCCGTGGCGATCAGCGGCAGGCCACGCTCGCCGAGCAGTTCGAGGCCGCGCTGCAAGGACCGCACGCAATGCTGGTACAGGTTCTGGCGCAGGCCCGCGCGCGTGGGCAGGTCGTAGTAGGACTCCTCGTCCGGGTTGACCGGCCGGCCCTCGAGGTACGGCACGATCTCGTCCAGCACGCGGCGGTCGTGGGTGGCCTCGACATAACGGCAGGCCGCCAGCGGCAACCACAGGTAATCGTCCGAACAGCGCGTGCGCACGCCGCGGTCCAGCGGCGGATGCCACCAGTGCTGCACGTCGCCCTGCGGGAACTGGTGCGCGGCGCTCAGCAGCAGGTGCTCGCGCGCGCGTTGCGGCTGTGCGTGCAGCATCGCCATGGTGTCCTGCAGCTGGTCGCGGAACCCCCAGGCGCCGCCGGACTGGTAATACCCGCTACGGGCCTGGAAACGGCAGGCGATGGTCTGGTACAGCAGCCAGCCGTTGGCGAGCACGTCGACGCTCGGCTCCGGCGTCTCCACCTGTACCGCACCGAGCGTGCGCAGCCAGTGGATGCGCACCGCATCGAGGGCGTCGTGGGCGGCATCGGCCCCGCGATGGCGCGTGGCCAGATCGATCGCATCAGCGTGGTCGCGACCCAGGCCGAGCCGGAACACCGTCTCGAAGGACGCGTCCTGGGCCAGCGTGACCGGGATCTGGATCGCCGCGCACGGATCCAGCCCGGCGCCGTGCTTGCCAGACAGTCGCTCGCGCAACAGCGCCGCGGGCGCCTGCATGCTGCCGTTGCGGCCGAGGAATTCAGTGCGATCGGCGGTCAGGCTGCACCCGTCCGCAAGGATGATGCCCGAATCCGTCTTCCTGCGACCGGGCTTCTCGACATCGGCGTCTGCAGCATCGACATCGAAGAAGCCGACCCGTCCGCCGAACTCGGTGTTGTACGGATTGCGCGCGGTCAGCACGCCGCTGTCGGTGTCGAGTTCGGTGACCACATGCATCTGGGTCCTGGCGCGCAGGTCGCCGAGCACCCATTCGACGTAACCGGTCGCCGACAGCCGGCGCTCGCGGCCGGACAGGTTGCGCAATTTCAGCACCGAGAACTTGACCGCGTCCTGCAGCGCCACATAGACCCACAACTCGCTGGCGATGCCGTCCTCGATGTGTTCGTAGACGCTGTAGCCGAAGCCGTGGCGGGTGCGGTAATCGCCCTCGCCGCGGCACGGCAGCGGTGTCGGCGACCAGATCCGGCCGGTTTCCTCGTCGCGCAGGTAGAACGCCTCGCCGCAGATGTCGCTGACCGGATCGTTGTGCCAGGGCGTCAGCCGGAATTCGTGCGCGTTCTCGCCCCACGTGTAGCCGCACGCGCTCTCGCTGACCACGCTGCCGAACTGCGCATTGGCCAGCACGTTCGACCACGGCGCTGGCGTGCTGCCGCCGGCCTCGATGCGGACGTGGTACTCGCGGCCGTCGGGCGAGAATCCGCCGTGGCCGTTATCGAGGATGAGTGACTGCGCCGCTGGCTCGAACGGCCACGGATCTTCCTCGGGCTGCGACGGCGGGATCGTAGCGACGATGTGGTCGGTGACCGTCGGCAGGTCCGGCATCAGTTCGTGCTGGGTCGGGGCCGGCACCAGCAACGGGATCGCGGCTTCCACCGGCGGGCGCCGGCTGACCTGGTCGGAAAGTTTGCCTTGTGCATCGCTGACGATCACGCGCGCGACCGACTGCAGCAGGACGCGGTCCTCGTGCGAGATCTGCTGCGCAGGACGCACGAAGATGCCGCCGGGCCGATCGATCACGTTGGCTTCCATGCCGGCCGCGATCAGGCCCATGATCTGGTCCTGCAGCTGCTGCCGGTATCCGGCCTGGTCCTCGTTCCAGATCACCAGGTCCACGACCAGGCCCTTGAGCCGCCAGTACGCGTGCGCCTGCACCATCTGCCGCACCAGCTCGATGTTGGCGGCGTCGGCGATCTTGACAAGCACGATCGGCAGGTCGCCGGAGATCGCATGGCCCCACAGGTCCGATTGCCCGCGGCGGTTCTGCAGCAGGATTGCGGTTTCCGCGCGCATGGCCGGATGCGCGAACAGCACCAGCCCCGCCAGGCGCTCGTACAGTTGCGCGTCGGCCTGAGAGGCGTTGATCTGCCGGCGCACGACCTGGTTGTGCGTCCAGGCCAGGTCGAACACGCGGTCGGCCAGGTGGCGGTCGCGATACTTGTCGATCAGCCCGGCGCAATTCTCGCGCGCGCCGGTGACACCCGTCACCATGTCGATGGTCGCGCTCTGTTCCGGCGCCAGGACGATGCGGCAACGCACCGCGACGATCGGATCCAGCACCGATCCCTGCGAATCCGACAGCGCGGCCGCACCGGTCAACGCATCCGGTTGCGCCAGCGTGTTGCCGCGGCCGATGAAGCGCGCGCGATCGGTTTCGTAGGAGATCGCGCTGATCTCGGCTTCGTGCACCGCCAGCAGGTGGAACATCCACGGCGGGATCTCGTCGCGCGAACGCGGACGCCGGGTGCAGACGATCGCCTGTTTGTCCGGCACCAGTTCGGTCTGCACGAACAGGTTGCTGAAGGCCGGATGCAGCTCGTCTGAAATCGCGGAGGCCAGCACCACCTCGGCGTAGCTGGTGATCTCGATCGTGCGCGTGCTGCGGCTGCGGTTGGTGATGCGCAGGCGGCGCAGCTCGATATCGTCCTCGGGCGACACCGCGATCTCGGTATGCATCTCGAAGCCGCGCTTGCGGCCGCGGAACTCGGCCTTGGCGTCGGAGAAGATCGCTTCGTAGCCGTCGACCGCAACGCCGGTGGGCTGGCAGGCGCTCGACCAGAATTCGCCGCTGGCGACATCGCGCAGATAGCAGAAACTGCCCCAGTGGTCGCGGGTGCCGTCTTCGCGCCAACGCGTGACCGCCATTTCGCGCAACCGGCTGTAGCCGCCGCCGGCGCTGGTCAGCAGCACGTGGTAGCGGCCATTGGACAGCATCTGCACGGCCGGGCGCGCGGCATCGGCCGAACCGAAGATGCGCAACCGGGTCTCGGCCACCTCCGATGCAACCGTGGCGCCGGCGACCTCGCCCGCATGCGGATGGAACGCGCCGGTGCGCGGGATGCGCTCCTGCAACAACAACAGCGTGGCCTGGAATTCGGGATCGGCGATGAAACGCTTCTGCATCGGCTGGTCGTGCAGCAGGTAGGCAAGCGACAGCAGGCCCATGCCCTGGTGATGCGCCATGAACGAACGGATCACCGCCTGGCGCTGTCCGCGTGGCAGCCGCGCCGGGGTGTAGTCGATCGCCTCGTACAGGCCATAGCGCCCTGCGAAACCGCCTTCAGTGAGGCGCTGCAGGTTGTCACAGGCCTCTTCCGGCGCCACCATCAGCGCCAGCATGCTGGCGTAGGGCGCGATCACCAGATCCTGCGCCAGTCCGCGTTGCAGTCCCAGGCCCGGCACGCCGAACGCGCGGTACTGGTAGTACATGCGCGCGTCGACCGTGTTGTAGCCGGACTCGGAAATGCCCCAGGGCACGTTGCGCTGGCGGCCGTATTCGATCTGGCGCTCCACCGAAGCCCTTGCGGTCTGGTCGAGCAGCGTGCCCTCGTAGCTGGGCATCACCAGTTGCGGCATCAGGTACTCGAACATCGAACCGGACCAGGACAGCAGGGCCGGTTCGCCGTCGACTTCGGTGAGCAGGCGACCGAGCGCGAACCACGCCTCCTGCGGCAACTGGCCCTGCGCGATCGCGACGAAACTGCACAGACGCGCTTCCGACGCCAGCAGATCGTAGAAACCGGCATCGAGGCGGCGTTCCTCGACGTTGTAGCCGATCGACAGCAGATGCCGGGAGCGGTCGTAGAGGAAACTGAACTCCATCTGCGCGCACTGGCCGGCGACGTGCGCAAGACGTTCGAGTTCTGCGATCCGCGCGCGCGCCAGTTCCGCCACCGCGGCGAGCTGGTCGCGCCATTGCGTGCTATCCGCAGTCAGTGCCGGATCGGCGAGCTGGCGCAATGTCGGCATGTGCCCGGACAGCGGCGGCGGCAGGACTGCATCGGCGTCGTGCAACCACGGGGCGAACGCGAGCAAGTCCTCTTGGGCTGACACGCACTGTTGCCGCAATGTCCGTACCCAGAGTTGGGTTTCCTCGGGCGCGGAGGCGAGTGCGCGCTCGAGGTCGCCGGCACGCGCGATGATGGCGACAAGCCTGTGGTGCGCGGCGGACAGCGTGTCCGGTGGCGCGGCGATGGCAGCCTCGAGTCCGGCGCGCAGCGCAGCAGCGGGATCGTCCTGCAGTGCAGCGTCCATGGTCTCGGCCAGCACGCCGAGCGTGTCGACCAGGCCCTGGAAGGTGCGGACCGGCAGCAACGGCTGGTCGGGCACGGCCAGCAGGCCCTGGCGCAGGGTCAGCAGATGGCCGGCGAGATTGCCGCTGTCGACGCTGGAGATGTAATGCGGCGGCAACGGCTGCAAGGTCCCGGTGTCGTACCAGTTGTAGAAATGACCGTGATGACGCGGCAGCGATTCCAGCGTGCCCAGGGTATTGGCGACACGCACGATCATTGCGCCGGGCGAGAGATAACCGAAATCGCAGGCCGACAGGTTGGCCAGCAATGCCAGGCCGATATTGGTCGGAGACGTGCGCCGGGCCACCAGCAGCGCCGGATGCTCCTGCACGTTGTCCGGCGGCAACCAGTGATCGGCCTCCCCGACATACGCCTCGAAGAACATCCAGGTGCGCCGCGACAGGCGGCCGAGGAAGGCGGTCTGGCTCGCCGACAGCGCCGCCCGCCTGCGCGCGCGCGGGCGCCCCAGCCACCACATCAGCAGCGGCGACGACGCCCACAGCACCAGGATCGGCCCGGCCACCAGCAGCGCTGCCGGATGCATGCGCAACACCGCTGCCGCGACGGCGGCGGCGAACACCGGCGCGAACCACATCGTTCGCAACGCCGCCAGCCAACCATCGCCCAGGGTGCGTTCGACCTCGCTGGACGGGCTCCACTGCAGCAGGCGGCGATGCGACAGCGCCAGCCGCCACAGCGTGCGCACGATCGCATCGATGCTGAAGAAGGCCTCGTACGGCAGGCAGGCCAGGGCCATCGGCGCGCGCGCGAAGTTGCGTCCGCTGGCGACCGCGGCCTGGTGCAGGTGCGCATGCAGCGGCATGTCGGCGGGCTTGTTCAGCAGATCCATCAGCGAGGCCACCAGCGGCGGCACGAACAGGATCGACAGCACCCACAGCATCCATCCGAGCGGCTGCGGCGCCAGCAGCCAGCCCAGCACCAGCAGCGCGGTCATCGCGGCCGGCACCAGGCTGCGCCGCAGGTTGTCCAGCAGCTTGCCGCGCGAGAGCATCGACAACGGATTGCGTTCGCGTTGCGCGTGCCGGCGCGGCACCCGCGGCAGCAGCCACGGCAGCAGTTGCCAGTCGCCGCGGATCCAGCGATGCCGGCGCTTGACGTCGACCGCGTAGCGTGCCGGATAGTCCTCGTACAACTGCACGTCGCTGACCAGGCCGGCGCGCGCGTAGCAGCCTTCCAGCAGGTCGTGGCTGAGGATGCGGTTCTCCGGGAAGCGGCCGTCGAGCACCCGTTCGAAGACATCGACGTCGTAGATGCCCTTGCCGACGAACGACCCTTCGCCGAACAGGTCCTGGTAGACGTCCGACACCGCGCGGGTGTAGGGATCGATGCCGGGCTCGCTGCTGTACAGGCGCGCATACCAGGAACGGCGTTGCCCGCTCATGCTGATTCCGACCCGGGGCTGCAGGATGCCGTAACCACGGGTGACGCGGTTGCGGCGCTCGTCCAGGCGGGCCTGGTTGAGCGGATGCACCATGGTGCCGATGAATTCGCGCGCCGCGTCGCGCGGCAACTGCGTGTCGGTGTCCAGGGTGATGACGTAGCGCACGTTGCCCAACGCCTGCGTGTTGCCTGCGATCCGCACGAACGCATCGCGCGCGCCGCCGCGCAGGAAGCCGTTCAACGCCGCCAGCTTGCCGCGCTTGCGTTCGTAGCCCATCCAGACGCGCTCGCGCGGATTCCACAGTCGCGGCCGATGGAACAGGAAGAACACGTCGTTGCGCTCGGGTGCGTAACGGGCATTGAGCGCGTCGATCTCGCCCTGCGCCGCCTCCAGCAGGGCCGCATCCTGCGGCTGCGTGGCGCTGTCGGCATCGAAGAAATCGGTGAGCAGGGCAAAATGCAGGTTCGGGTCGCGGTTGGCGAGGAAGCGCACTTCCAGCATCTCCGCCAGCGCCGCGATCGCCTGGGCGTCGCCGAACATCGTCGGCACCACCACCAGGGTGCGCGCCGAGGCCGGAATGCCCTCGGAAAAATCCAGCCGCGGCAACCTCTTGGGCGTGGCCAGCAAGGTGGCGGTCCAGTTCACCAGCGCGATGCCGAGCTCGCTGAAGGCGATCACGCACAGCGGCAGGACCAGCCACAACAGCCTGTATGCGTCCAGCGCGGCGTGCGCACCGGCGATGAGTCCGTAACTGCAGAGCGCGACGACCAGCCCGATCGGCGCCAGATATCCCGGCAACGGGAAGCGCCGCACGGACCTGCGCAACGACCCGGACACGCTCCGCCGCAGCACCACTGCCTGTTGCAGTTCGGCCAGCCCGTCATCGATCAGGTAATAGCCGACATGCGCCTGGACATCATCGTCGCCGGCCACGGCGGCCCGCGCCTGCGCCAGCTGCACGACCTTGTCCGCCACCTCCACCTCGGCCAGCCGGCTGAGCCGCGCAATGCGCTCGACCGTATGGCGGTAGCGGTCGCGGGTCGCGAAATCCATCAGTCCGTAGGTGCCACCGGGATCCTCGCGCAGGCGGTGGTCGACCACGCTCATGGTCTCGACGAACTCGCGCCAGTCCATCATCGCCAGGAAACGGATGCTGCCGATGCTGTTGCTGATCGACACCTGGTCGGCGGCCTGTTGCTGGTTTTCACCCTGCACCATCTGCTCGATGGTGTGGCCGGCATCGCCCAGCCACTGCTCGATCCAGGTCAGCGGCAGCGCCAGCGCCGAGCTCTGCCCTTGCAACCGGCGCGCCAGTTCGGCCACGAACGAGCTGGCCATCGGCGGGCCGGAGCGGACCATGTCGGCGATCACCAGCACCAGGCTTTTCGGATCGGATTCGGCGACTTCGGTCAGGCGATCGGCCCAGACATCGGCGAGGTTGCGGTCGATGCGGTCGACGATCACCCGCGCGCTGACCCGCCGCAGGTTCTCGATCAGGGCCAGCCGCAGCATGATCGGGATCGCCCACAATTCGCCGAGCCGCAGCGGCGTGACGCTTTGGTAGGCGGCGACGAAGCGGCTCAGGCTTTCGGCGTCGACACGGCCGTCGCCGTGCGAGATCGCGCTCAACGCGATGTCGTACACGCGCGGGAAGCCGCTCGACGGGCCCGCCACCAGGCGCGGCAGTTCGCGGCTGTAGCCCTTGGGCAGATGCCGCTGCGCGATGCTGATCTGTTCCTCGATCAGGTAGATGTTGTCGAGCAGCCATTCGCCCGCCGGAGTCAGGCGGCGCTGGGCCTGCGCGGCGTCGCCGAGCAAGGCACAGGCACGGCCGAGTACCTTGTGGTTGTCGACCAGGCGTTCCAGCAGACGGTCCGGCGCCGGCTCGGCACTGACCTGGTGCGCGCGCGCCAGCACCCTGCCCTGCCGCTCCATCTGCTCGGCGCTGAGCAGACGCGCGCGCAGCGGTGGTTCGCTGGCGAGCTGTTCGCGCGGCGGCGTCGGCCGCGCGAACAGGCGCCGCAGACGTACCCGCGACCGTGCGAACGCCTTGCGGCCTGGCATCAAGCTGGAAATCCTTGGTGGGGGAAGAGCCGCGATGATGTCATCGCGGCGACAATTTCGCCGTGAATGCGGCCACCAGCCGTGACACGATCCTGCCTTCAGCCGTTGGCGACCCCATGCGGCACGTGGCCGGCGGCGACGTGGTCGCGCGCCGACGCGACGTTGTGCTCGGAATCGTCGAAGAAGATGTCGGCGCCGAAGGCATCCAGGAACGGCCCCTTCTCGCGCCCGCCGAGGAACAACGCCTCGTCCAGGCGCACGCCCCATTCGCGCAGGGTCAGGATCACGCGCTTGTGCGCCGGCGCCGAACGCGCGGTGACCAGCGCGGTGCGGATCGGCGATTCCTCGCCGGCCGGAAACGCCTGCTGCAACCGGTGCAGCGCATCGAGAAAGCCGCGGAACGGTCCGCCCGACAGCGGCTCGTCAGCGCGACGACGTTCGTTTTCGGCAAATGCGGCCAGCCCGTCCTCGCGCGAGACGCGTTCGGACTCGTCGCCGAAGATCACCGCATCGCCATCGAAGGCGATCCGCAACTGGTCGAAGCGATGTCGCGGCGCCTTGGCCGGCAGGATCGTGGCCGCGGCCACGCCGGCGACGAGCGCATTGCGCACGTCCTCGCCATGCGTGGACAGGAACAGGTCGGCGCCGAACGGGCGGATGTACGGATACGGCGGCGCCCCGTTGCTGAAGGCCGCCCGCCGGATCGAAAGCCCGTGGTGCTCGATCGAGTTGAAGATGCGCAGCCCGGTGTCGGAGGAATTACGCGACAGCAGGATCACCTCCACCCGCGGCGCATCCGCCGCCGCGCCGTCGTTGAGTGCAAGCAGCTTGCGCACCAGCGGAAAGGCGATGCCGGGTGCGAGCAGGTCGTCCTCGTGTTCGCGCTGGAAGGCCGCGTACGCCTCCAGGCCTTCGCGTTCGAACAGCGCATGGCTCGCCTCCAGGTCGAACAGCGCCCGGGAGGAGATGGCGACGATGAGGGGGTTGGGGGATTCGGGGGCCATGGCTGCAGTATCCGCCTTGCTGTCTCGCGCGGCGAGATCGGCGAAAGACTGGAAGCGGCAATGACGGTCGATCAATGCAAGCGCGCTTCGCCCCTTGCTCGTCATTCCCGCGAAAGCGGGAATCCAGTGACTTCGCTCCGCAGAACGTCTGTGCCTCGGCCCGCTCGGACTCGACGTCCTCCCACTCCTTGGCGAAGCGCTACGCGCGACTGCGGATCTCGTTCAAGCTTAGGGGCACGCGGTTTTCCCTCGGGTGCGAGGGGTTAGCCTAGCAAGTCCGTAGAAACGGTATCAGAGACAGTTTTTTGGGGCCGAAAGCAGACGGGGCATCACACCACAAACTGCTCACTCAAAATCCGCTCCTCCAGGTTGTGCTCCGGATCGAACAATAGCGTCACCGTCCGGTCCTGCGATTCGCGGATGGTGACCTCGACCACGTCGCGGACTTCGTGCGAGTCGGCGGTGGCGCTGACCGGGCGCTTGTAGGGGTCGAGCACGCGGAAGCGCACTTCGGTGCCGGATTTGAGCAGCGCGCCGCGCCAGCGGCGCGGGCGGAACGCGGCGATCGGGGTCAGCGCGATCACGCTGGAGCCCAGCGGCAGGATCGGGCCGTGTGCGGAGAAGTTGTAGGCGGTGCTGCCGGCCGGCGTCGCGACCATCACGCCGTCGCAGATCAGTTCGTCCAGGCGCGGCTTGCCGTTGAGGTCGATGGACAGGTGCGCGGCCTGGCGCGTCTGCCGCAACAGCGAGACTTCGTTGTAGGCGAGCGAGTCGACGCTGGCACCGGATTCGGTCTGCGCCAGCATTTCCAGCGGACGCAGCACCGCGGGTTCGGCGGCGGCGATGCGTTCGACCAGACCGTCGACGCGGTGGTGGTTCATGAGGAAGCCGACGCTGCCGAGCTTCATGCCGTACACAGGCTTGCCGGCACCGCCGTGGCGATGCAGGGTCTGCAGCATGAAGCCGTCGCCGCCGAGGGCGACCAGGACGTCGGCGTCTTCGGGTGCATGCTCGCCGTGCATGGCGACCAGCGACTTCAACGCCGTCTGCGCGCCGGCGTCGTTGCTGGCGAGGATGGCGATGCGGGGTTGGCTCATCGCTGGCTCCGGGTCATGGGGCGAGGATAACCCGGTCGGCGGCAATACCCGCAGGCCAATTCTCCTCCCGAAGAGGGCACGACCGTAGAGCCGAGCTCTGCTCGGCTGCTTCCACCGGTTGGCGCAGCGGAGCAGAGCTCCGCTCTACGCATCAGCCGCGTGC
>JBDSFV010000080.1:0-4311 GCA_039919355.1 Luteimonas sp.
CCGCCCACTGCACCGCGCCGGGGCTGATCTTCTGTGCGAACAACGCCAGCGCGCCATGTTGCGGGTCGAGCTGGAAGCGCGCGATCAGCACATGCACCCAACGTTGCAGCGGCGCCGGTCCGAGCAACTCCAGCCCGCTTGCGGCGAGCACCGCAAGCACGCCCTTGGCCGCCTCGATCAGTGCGACGGCATGCAGTCCCGGATGCGCATGCGGATCCGGGTTGTAATGCGGGTGCGAGGGGTCGTTGCTGCTGCGCATGTGGCGCGCAGGCTAACCCGGCAGCACGCCGGCGTCGATGTCAGGCCACGCGCGAGGCACGCTTGCGATCGATTTCGGTGCGGTATTTCTTGCGCAGGCGGATCGCCCTGGGTGTGACTTCGACCAGCTCGTCGTCGTCGATGAACTCCAGCGCCTGCTCCAGCGAAAGTTTGACCGGTGGGATCAAGCCTTCGTCGAAGTCCTTGCCGGAGGCGCGGAAGTTGGTGAGCTGCTTGCCGCGCAGGGCATTGACCGTGAGGTCGTTGTCCTTGCTGTTGATGCCGACGATCTGGCCTTCGTAAATCTCCTCGCCCGGCTCGATGAACAGGCGGCCGCGCTCCTGCATGGCGATCTGCGCATAGGCCGGCGAGGGGCCGATGCCGTTGGAGATCAGCACGCCGTTCTGGCGCTGGCCGATCTCGCCCTCGGCCTTCGGGCCGTAGTGGTCGAACACGTGGAACAGCAGGCCAGTGCCGGCGGTCAGGGTGCGGAACTCGGTCTGGAAACCGATCAGCCCACGCGCCGGGATCATGAACTCCATCCGCACGCGGCCCTTTCCATCGGGTTCCATGTTGAGCAGCTGCGCCTTGCGTTCACCGAGGCGACCCATCACGCCGCCCTGGAATTGTTCTTCCAGGTCGACGACCAGCTGCTCGAACGGTTCCTGCATCACGCCGTCGGCCTGCTTGATGATGACTTCCGGTCGCGACACGGCCAGCTCGTAACCTTCGCGGCGCATGGTCTCGATCAGGATCGACAAATGCAGTTCGCCGCGGCCGCTGACCTTGAACTTGTCGGCGTCACTCGTGTCCTCGACCTTCAGCGCAACGTTATGCTGGGTCTCGCGGACAAGACGGTCACGCAGCTGGCGTGAGGTGAGGAACTTGCCGCCGCTGCGATCCTTGATGCCGGCGAACGGCGAGTCGTTGACCTGGAAGGTCATCGAAATCGTCGGCTCGTCGACGGTCAGTACCGGCAGCTGTTCGACCGTGTCGATGGCGCAGAGCGTGTCGGAGATGCCGAGGCCCTCGATGCCGCTGACGGCCACGATGTCGCCGGCCCGCGCTTCAGGCACTTCGATGCGCTCCAGGCCCAGGAAGCCCAGCACCTGCAGAACCTTGGCGTTGCGGGTCTTGCCGGCGCGGTCGATCACGGTGACCTGCTGGTTGGTCCTGACCTTGCCGCGCTGGATGCGGCCGATGCCGATGATGCCGACGTAGCTGTTGTAGTTGAGGCTGGTCACGCGCATCTGGAACGGACCATCGGGATCGACCGGTGGCGCCGCGACCTTGTCGACGATGGTCTGGAACAGCGCGGTCATGTCGCCGCCGCGCACATTGGCATCCATGCCGGCATAACCGTGCAGGGCCGAGGCGTAGACGATCGGGAAGTCGAGCTGCTCGTCGGTGGCGCCGAGGCGGTCGAACAGGTCGAAGGTCTGGTTGACCACCCAGTCCGGACGCGCGCCCGGACGATCGACCTTGTTGACCACCACGATCGGCTTGAAGCCCATCGCGAACGCCTTTTGCGTCACGAAGCGGGTCTGCGGCATCGGGCCGTCCATCGCGTCGACCAGGATCAGCACCGAGTCGACCATCGACAGCACGCGCTCGACCTCGCCGCCGAAGTCGGCGTGGCCCGGGGTGTCGACGATGTTGATGCGGTAGTCCCCGCCATCGGGCGACGTCCAGCGGATCGCGGTGTTCTTCGACAGGATCGTGATGCCACGTTCCTTCTCGAGATCGTTGCTGTCCATCATCCGCTCGGTGGTGACCGTGCGCTCGCTGAAGGTGCCGGACTGCTTGAGCAGCTGGTCGACGAGGGTGGTCTTGCCATGGTCGACGTGGGCGACGATGGCGATATTGCGCAGGAGTTCGATGGACATGCGGAATGCGCGCCGGGACGCGGCGCGAAGGCTGGCGAAGGAAGCCGAGTATTATAGCCGCCCCCGGGCATCTGCGGCTCCCGGCCACAGCCCGCACGCCTGTTCGGACTTTACAATTCAGGAATCTTCCCATGAGCCTCATTGCCACCTTCGACACCGACCGCGGCCCGATCCGGGTTTTGCTCTATCCCGACAAAGCCCCGCTGACCGTGGCCAGTTTCGTCAACCTCGCCAAGCGCGGCTTCTACGATGGGCTCACCTTCCACCGCGTGATCCCCGACTTCATGGTCCAGGGCGGCTGCCCGGAGGGCTCCGGCCGCGGCGGCCCAGGCTACAAGTTCGAGGACGAGACCGGCAACGGCGTACGCCACGAGCGCGGCGTGCTGTCGATGGCCAATGCCGGCCCCAACACCAACGGCAGCCAGTTCTTCATCACCCACGTCGCCACGTCGTGGCTGGACGGCAAGCACGCCGTGTTCGGCAAGGTGATCGAGGGCCTGGCAGTGGTCGACACGGTCGTGCAGGGCGACCTGATCAAGTCGGTGCGGATCGAGGGCGATGCCGACGCCGTGCTGGCGGCGAAAGCCGACCGCGTCGCCGAGTGGAACCGGATCCTGGCGGCGTAAAAGGCGCGGCTCAGGCGAGCGTTCCGCATGGCGGCGCCCCGGTCGGGGAGCGCCGCTATGCTAAAATTCGTCGCATCCCAGCGGTCACTTTTCGAGGTTTTCGATGCCGCATCTCGCCCGGCGCATCGGTCGCGCCAAGCCCAGCGCGATCATGCAGGTCGCCGAAAAAGCCAAGCGCCTGAAGGCCGAAGGCCGCGACATCATCAGCTTCTCGATCGGCGTGCCGAACTTCCTTCCGGGCGACCACGTCTACGCTGCCGCAAGCGAGGCGCTGGCGCACGATTCGGGTCAGTACGGCAGCAACCGCGGTAGCGACGCGCTGCTCGATGCCTTCCTCCAGCACATCGAACAGATCGGGTTGACCGGCTACACCCGCGCCAACTGCGCCACCGGCGTCGGCGCCAAGCACGTGATCTACAACCTCGCCGAAGCGCTGCTCGACGATGGCGATGCGATCGCGTTCCCGACGCCGTACTGGACCAGCTACCTCGACATCGCCGAGATCGTCAACGCGAAGATCGACCTGCTGCCGTGTCCGGCCGGGCAGGACTACAAGCTCACCCCGCCGCAGCTGGAAGTCGCGCTCGCGAAAAAGCCGCGCGTGTTCCTGTTCAACAATCCTTCGAACCCGACCGGCATGGTCTATTCGAAGGACGAGGTCAGCGCGCTGGCCGACGTGCTGGTGAAGTATCCGGATACCTGGATCATCACCGACGACATCTACAACCGCATGGTGTTCGACGGCGTCGGCTACCACAACTTCGTGCACGCGCGGCCCGAGTTGCGCGACCGCGTGATCTTCATCGACTCGCTGTCCAAGACCTACGGCATGCCGGGCTGGCGCGTCGGCTTCATGGCCGGACCGGAAGCCGTGGCGCAGGCCGTCGTCACGATGAACTCCAACCACATCACCAACCTGCCGGAGATCGTGACCGCGGCGGCCGTGGCAGCGCTGTCGGGTCCGCAGGACACCCCGGCCGAGAAGTGCGCGGAATTCCAGCGCAAGCGCGACCAGGTGATGGCGGCATTGAGCACCATTCCGGGGCTGGTCTGTCCGAAGCCGCAGGGCGCGTTCTACGTGTTCCCCGACATCAGCGCCGCCTTCGGCAAGACCCACCAGCCAAGTGGCCTTGCGATCGGCAACGACGTCGACTTCTGCAACGCGCTGCTCGAGGCCAAGGGCGTG
Organism: Luteimonas sp.; assembly: GCA_039919355.1. GTDB lineage: Bacteria > Pseudomonadota > Gammaproteobacteria > Xanthomonadales > Xanthomonadaceae > Cognatiluteimonas. The sequence goes on from JBDSFV010000080.1 coordinate 3,957, forward strand.
GCCTGCGTGCCGGGTTCGGCCTTCGGCGAGCCACGTGCGCTGCGCATCAGCTACACCTGCCCGACGCCGCAGCTGGCGCCGGGTCTGCAGCGCATCCAGGAGTTCTTCGCAGAACTCGTCTGAACTCCACGTTGTCATCCCGAGCGTAGCGAGGGATCTGCTTTCTTCGTGCAAACAGCAGATTCCTCGCCTCCTGCCCGGAATGACATTTCCATTGTTTGAGGAGTACCCATGAAACACCCCGTCCGTGTTGCCGTCACCGGTGCCGCCGGCCAGATCGGTTACTCGCTGCTGTTCCGCATCGCCTCCGGCGAGATGCTTGGCAAGGACCAGCCGGTCATCCTGCAAATGCTCG
>JBDSFV010000081.1:0-6111 GCA_039919355.1 Luteimonas sp.
GCGTGCGGGGAGAAGGTGCCCGAAGGGCGGATGAGGGGTGCCGCTTTTCCACACCCGCGAGCCACTCACCCCTCACCCTGCTTCGCAGCGCGAAGCTGTCCCTCTCCCCGCTGCGCGGGGCGAGGGCTTCAACCCAACGGCTCGTCACTCAAATACGTGTAGGCGGTCAGTCCTGCTTCCAGCGCGGCATTCATGCGCTCCGATTCCTCGGCCGGCAGCTTCGCAGCAGCGACCTTGTCCCGATACGCCGCGCGCAATGCATCCAGCTTGTAGCCGACGTAGTCGAGCATCACGTCGTTGGTGTCGCCGCGGCGCTGCTGCGTGATCGCGTAGCCATCGCCATCGAGGTGCACCTCGACCGCATCGGTGTCGCCGAACAGGTTGTGGATGTCGCCCAGGATCTCCTGGTAGGCGCCGACCAGGAAGAAGCCGAGCCGGTAGCTCTGGCCGTGCTTGAGCGCATGCAAGGGCAGCGACGTATCCAGGCCCTCGTTCTCGACGTAGGTGTCGATCTTGCCGTCGGAGTCGCAGGTCATGTCGGCGATCACGCCGCGCCGCGCCGGCATCTCATTCAGGCGCTCGATCGGCACGATCGGGAACACCTGGTCGATCGCCCACACGTCCGGCATCGATTCGAACACGCTGAAGTTGACGAAATACTTGTCGACCAGGCGCTCGTTCAATTCGTCGAGCAGGTCGCGATGGCTCTTTTCGCCGACGTCCAGGCGCGTGCGCACCGCGTGCGCGATCGCGTAGAACAGGTCGTCGATGCGCGCGCGCTGGACCAGGTCGATCTGGCCCAGCGCATACAGCGACAGGCCCTCGCTGTGGTGGTGCTGGGCCTCGTGGAACAACTCCGCCGCGGGGCGCGCGTCGAGTTCGTCGTGGATTTCGCGCAGGTGGCGGATCACCGCCGGTTCGTCGTCGTGGGCAGGCGGCACCCGGCCTTCCGGCGCCGCCTCGACCTCGGCGACGTTGGCGACCAGCACCGCGTGGTGCGCGGTCATCGCGCGGCCGCACTCGGTGACCACGCGCGGCGGCGTGAGGCCGTGTTCCTCGCAGGCCTCGGCCAGCGGCTGCACGATGTTGGACGCGTACTGCGCCACGCCGTAGTTGATCGAGCAGTAGCTGCGCGAACGCGTGCCCTCGTAGTCGATGCCCAGACCGCCGCCGACATCCATGTAGCGCACCCTGGCGCCAAGCTTGGACAGTTCGACGAAATAGCGCGTCGCCTCGCGCATGCCGTTGGCGATGTCGCGCACGTTGGAGATCTGCGATCCCATGTGGAAGTGCAGCAGGCCCAAGGCATCGGTCATGCCGGCCTCGCGCAGCGATTTCCACAGGTCCAGCACCTGCCGCGGGCTCAGTCCGAACTTGGCCTTGTCGCCGCCGGAGTTCTGCCACTTGCCGGCGCCGAGCGAGGCCAGCCGCATGCGCACGCCGAGACCGGGCTTGACGTCGAGCGCCTGTGCTTCCTCCAGCACCAGCTTCAACTCCGACGGCTTCTCGACCACGATCCAGGTGTCGAGCCCGAGCTTGCGGCCGATCAGCGCCAGGCGGATGTATTCGCGGTCCTTGTAACCGTTGCAGACGATCAGTCCGCCCGGCCGCGACAGTGCCAGCACCGCCATCAGCTCCGGCTTGCTGCCGGCCTCCAGGCCGAAACCCGCGCCCGCATGCGAGGCCAGCGTGCCGGCGACGCCCTGGTGCTGGTTGACCTTGATCGGATACACCGCGGTGTAGCCGCCGGTGTAATCCCAGTCGGCCTGCGCCTGCGCGAACGCGGCCTGCAGCGTGCCGAGGCGATCGCCGAGGATGTCGGGGAAGCGCACCAGCAACGGCAGTTTGGCGCCATTGGCGCGCGCGGCGTCGACGACTTCCGGCAGCGCGATCGCGGGGCCATTCGCGCCTTTTGGTTTCACGCTGACGCGTCCGGCGCTGTCGATGTCGAAATACCCTTCCGACCAGTGCGGAATCGAATAGGTCTTGCGGGCGTGGTCGAGCGACCAGGGCGGCATCGGCGGACATCCTCTGCAACAGGCGCGCATTCTAACGCCCCGTGTCGCAAGGGTTCGCTACAATCCGCGCCCTTCACTCCTTCCCTTCTCCCGCTTGCGGGAGAAGGTGCCGAAGGCGGATGAGGGTGGCCCACGACGAGGAATGATTTCGATGCCCGAGACCACCTGGAAGTACGAGCACTTCGCGCCCGCCGGCTCGGCCATCGGCTTCCGCATCATCCGCAAGCTCGACGACGTGCAGTCGCCGTTCCAGCACATCGAGATCTTCGAGACCACGGACTGGGGCAACCTGATGCTGATCGACGGCGCGGTGATGCTGACCACGCGCGACAACTTCCTCTACCACGAGATGATGTCGCACCCGGCGCTGTTCACCCACTCCGCACCGAAACGCGTGGTGATCATCGGCGGTGGCGATTGCGGGACCTTGCGCGAAGTACTCAAGCACCCGGGCGTCGAGCAGGCGACGCAGTGCGACATCGACGAACAGGTCACCCGCATGGCCGAGAAATGGTTTCCGGAGCTGTGCGACAGCAATGGTGATGCCCGTGCCGAATTGCTGTTCGATGACGGCATTGCGTACATGGCGAACTGCGCACCGTGCAGCATCGACATCGTGATCGTCGATTCGACCGATCCGGTTGGCCCGGCCGAGGGCCTGTTCAACAAATCTTTCTACGAATCGTGCTTCCGCGCGCTGAAGGGCGACGGCATCCTGGTGCAACAGTCCGAGTCGCCGCTGGCCCTGCTCGACCTGATCAAGGAAATACGCAGCGAGATGCGCAAGGCCGGCTTCTCCGCGTTCAAGACCCTTCCATTCCCGCAACCGTGCTATCCCACTGGGTGGTGGAGCTGCACGCTGGCGAAGAAGTCGGGAGGGTTCGAATTCCGAGAGGCCGATGCCCGCGTCATGGGATTCGACAGCAAGTACTACAGCGCCGACATCCACCGTGGCGCCTTGATCGCGCCGCCGTTCGTTGCTGCCGCGCTCGGCGATTGAGGCGATGAGAGAGATCGCGTTACCGAAGCGCTTCTATCTCGACCAAGCCGTGCTGTTGGCGCTGTCGGCCGTGTTGTTGCTGTGGCTGTTTCATGCCACCCACATCGACCTGCGCCTGGAAACGCCCTACTACGATGCGATCAACCGAACCTTCCCCTGGCGCTACGCCTGGATCAGCAAATACTTCCTCCACCGTTACCTCAAGTACGCCTTGCTCGTGGTCGGCGCCGCGGTCTGGGTCGTTGCCCTCTCCACCAGATTCCGCGCGCAGCCAACCCGGTTCCTCGCCACGCATCACCGCCGCTGGTGGTTTGTCGCCTGGTGCTTCGTCGCCGTGCCGATCACGATCGGTGTGCTGCGTCGGCTCAGCCCGATGCATTGCCCGTGGGAGATCACCGAGTTCGGCGGCCATGCGCCTTACTTCGACCTGCTCTCGGCCGCCCCAGCCGGGATTCGCGCGGGGCATTGCTTCCCGACCGCGTTCGTTGCCTCCGGCTCATGGCTGCTGGCCTTTGCGCTGCTGTGGTATCCGGAGCACAAGCTACGTAGTGTCACCATCGGCATCGCCGCCCTGCTCTTCAGCTTCGCGCTCGGCTGGGTGCAGCAGATGCGCGGCGCGCATTTCCTGTCGCACACGCTGTGGTCGCTGTGGGTGAGCTGGGCGGTGGTGCTGCTGGTGCATTTCGCTTCCGGCGCATGGCGCGAACGCAGTCCGGCCTGAGCCGGGTTCCGTAGCCTGGGTTAGGCCGCAGGCCGTAACCCGGGGCTCTTCGCGAAAAGTCCCGGGTATCGCTACGCTCCACCCGGGCTACGGGCTGTCGATATCCTGGAACAGGATCGTGCTGCCGTTGTGGAATTGTGGTGCGGTGACGAAGCTGCAACCGCAGCCTGCGTAGTCCGGCCCCAACGGCTGGATCCGCAAATCCTCGCCTGCGAATGCGACGACCGCCGCACAGCCACACGATCGACAAACACCATCGCGATCGACGAGCAAGCCATGTCACAACGCATCCCCATCCAGCTCCCCAGTCCGAATCCGCACCACCCGCTCCAGATCCCACACGAACACCTTGCCGTCGCCGATCTTGCCGGTGCCGGCGGCCTGCATGATCGCCTCGACCACGGCGTCGGCCTGCTCGTCGGTGATCGCGATCTCGAGCTTGATCTTGGGCAGGAAATCGACCACGTACTCGGCGCCGCGGTACAGCTCGGTGTGGCCTTTCTGCCGGCCGAAGCCCTTGACTTCGGTGACGGTGATGCCGGCGACGCCGGCATCCGACAGCGCCTCGCGCACGTCGTCGAGCTTGAACGGCTTGATGATCGCCATGACCATCTTCATCACGGATTCTCCCTGGGTGCCGGCGGCAGCATACCGCCGCGCGCCTCTGGCTTCTCCAAGGCCGCCGATCCCGAGCTTGTCCAAGGGCGGTTGCGCCGGCCACGGCCACCATGCTGTAGTGCCGCTCCGCGATTGCCGTGCCCATCGGAATTCCCTGACAGCCAGGCGCGGCCCGCGCCGACGGTGCGACCCCGGTGACGCAGCCATGCTGGCCGCACCATCGGAGGAGCCGCACGGATGAACGCAGCCATGAACATCGATCTCGAACACATCGACGAACTCGCCCGCCGCCTCAGCAGCCTGGTGCCGCCATCCCTGCGCGGCAGCGCCTCGCACGAACTGCGCGAGGAATTGCAGCAGAACTTCAAGTCGGTGCTGCAGACCGGGCTCGGCAAGCTGGACCTGGTGACGCGCGATGAGTTCGACGTGCAGCGCGCTGTCCTGCTGCGCACGCGCGACAAGCTCAACGAGCTGCAGCGAGCGGTCGCGCAACTCGAAGCGCAGCTCGCTTCCCTGCCACAACAGCACTGAGCCCGCCGCCATGGGCCTTGCGCTCGTGCACAGCCGTGCACGCGCCGGCGTGCATGCGCCCGCCGTCCGCGTCGAAGTGCACCTGGCCGGCGGCCTGCCGGCGATGTCGATCGTCGGCCTGCCGGAAGCCGCGGTACGCGAAGCGAAGGATCGGGTGCGTGCAGCGATCCAGTGCGCGCAGTTCGAATTCCCGGCGCGCCGCATCACCGTCAACCTCGCGCCCGCCGACCTGCCCAAGGACGGTGGCCGCTTCGACCTCGCGATCGCTCTCGGCATCCTCGCCGCCAGCGGCCAGGTTCCGCTCGATGCACTCCACGAATATGAATTCCTCGGCGAACTCGGCCTCACCGGCGAACTGCGCGCGATCGACGGCGTGCTGCCGGCGGCGCTCGCAGCGGCCAGGGCCGGCCGCAAGCTGATCGTGCCGCTGGGCAACGGCGCCGAGGCGGCGCTGGCGCGCGAGGTCGAAGCGAGCACCGCGCGTACGCTGCTGGAAGTCTGCGCCGCGCTCGAGGGCCGCAAGACGTTGCCGCACGCGATCGCGCTGCCCACGCGACGCGAACGCGGACCCGACATGAGCGACGTGCGCGGGCAGGCGCATGCGCGGCGCGCGCTCGAAGTCGCCGCTGCCGGTGGCCATCACCTATTGCTGATCGGTCCGCCCGGTTGCGGCAAGACCTTGCTCGCCTCGCGCCTCACCGGCCTGCTGCCGGAAGCGAGCGAGGCCGAAGCACTGGAAGCCGCCGCCATCGCCTCGGTCAGCGGCCGCGGCCTGGATCCGGCATGCTGGCGCGAACGCCCGTATCGCAGTCCGCACCACACCGCAAGTGCGGTCGCACTGGTCGGCGGCGGCGCCGAGCCGCGGCCGGGCGAGATCTCGCTCGCGCACAACGGCGTGCTGTTCCTCGACGAATTGCCGGAATGGGACCGGCGCGCGCTGGAAGTGCTGCGCGAGCCGCTTGAATCCGGTGTGGTCACGATCTCGCGCGCGGCACGGCAGAGCGAGTTCCCGGCGCGTTTCCAATTGGTCGCGGCGATGAATCCCTGCCCCTGCGGCTGGGCCGGCGATCCGTCCGGGCGTTGCCGCTGCCATGCCGATGCGATCCAGCGCTACCGCGCGAAGATTTCCGGGCCACTGATGGACCGCATCGACCTGCATGTCGACGTGCCGCGGCTGCCGCCGGCGGAACTGCGCCCGGACGCGCCGGATGGCGAATGCAGCG
>JBDSFV010000082.1:0-10542 GCA_039919355.1 Luteimonas sp.
ACAGTATTGCTACTGCTGTGCTGCCGTTCGACTTGCATGTGTTAGGCCTGCCGCCAGCGTTCACTCTGAGCCAGGATCAAACTCTTCACTTAAGTTTTCCGGCTTTCCGTCCCGAAGGACTTCGGCCAATGCTTTGAGTGCAGACTTCGCCCCAGGCTTGAAATCACTCGCTGGCTCACAATTGCTTGTTTGCCATTTGAATTGACTTGTTGCTCTGTTACGAACGTCTGCAAGATGGACAGTCATCCACCCGCCAGACGCCCGCACAAGTCACCTGCGCACACTGTCAAAGATCGTGGAACCGGCCTCAGCGCCTTGTTCCATAGCCCGTCACCGAAGTGCTCAAGCGAGCCGCACATGATACAGCCCTTTCCGGGAACGTCAACACCATCGTGAGGAGGTTTTCCGGTTCCCGCCGGGGCGGAAAATCGCGCCGCCACGGGCTAGGGGCGCGCATTGTGCATGGCAGCATCGGGTTTGGGAAGGGGCCGGATGACTTGACGCCCAACCGCGACTCGCCGAAGGTCGGCGCAACGCCCGGAGCCCTCCATGCGCCTGATCGGAAGCGTGCTTGCCTGTTCCCTGCTCCTGCTCGCCGGCTGCGCCAGCGCCGGTGGTTCCTGGGTGGAACTGGGCGGGCAGCGTTACGGCGTCGAGGTCGCCGCCGACGCGGCCGCCCGCGCCCGCGGGCTGATGTTCCGCGACCAACTTCCCGCCGACCGCGGCATGCTGTTCGTGCACGAGCGCGAGGAGCCGCAGGCGTACTGGATGAAGAACACGCGCATCCCGCTCGACATCCTCTACTTCGACAACGCGCGCAAGCTGGTATCGCAGCAACGCGACGTACCGCCGTGCTCGCTCGGCGATGCATGCCCACCGTATCCTAGCGACGCGCCCGCGCGTTACGTGCTGGAGCTCAATGCCGGCGAAGCCGCGCGGCTCGGCTTGCAGAATGGCGCCGAACTGCGACTCGGCCCGCACATCGCATCTGTGCACTGAACGCGCAGCGCGCAGGGCTTGCGCGTCAAGGTGACGCGGTGCACGCTTGATCCATGCGCGCCGGCTTCACACTTCCCGACTGGAACTCGCTCGCAGGGCTCGAAGACGACACCCTGCCCCTGCTCGGCACCGCTCTGCTGATCGCGCGCGACGAATATCCACGGCTCGACGCGGATCTCTACGACACCCTGCTGCAGAGCCATGCCGAACACCTGCGCGGCGAGATCGAGGCGATCGATCCATGGCCGCTGAAGATGCAGGCGATCAACCGGCACCTGTTCGAGGAACTCGGCTACGCCGGCAACCACGACGAGTACTACGATCCGCGCAACAGTTACCTCAACGAGGTATTCGAGCGCCGCCTCGGCAATCCGATCTCGCTGGCGATGGTGCAGATGGAGGTCGCACGACGGCTTGGGGTGCCGCTTGATGGCGTGTCGTTCCCGGGACATTTCCTGGTACAGCTGCCGGTCGATGATGGCGTGCTGGTAATGGATCCGTTCAACCGCGGGCGCCCGCTCGACGAGTATGAACTGCGCCAGCGCGCGCGACACCACCTCGGCGGCGAAATGCCGGATGACGAGGCGCTGTACAGAATCCTGCATCCCGCCTCGCACCGCTCGATGCTGATGCGGATGCTGCGCAACCTGCATGGCGTGTACACCGAGCGCGTCGACTGGGAGCGCGCTGTGCGCTGCGCCGACCGGATCCTGAAACTGGCGCCGGACAATGCCGAAGCGTTGCGCGATCGCGGCCTGGGTTACTTCAAGCTGGGGCACCGCCATGGCGCCCGGCATGATCTTGGCCGCTACCTGCAATTCCACCCGGAGGCCGCGGACGCCGGACCGCTGCGCGAGCGGCTGGTCGAACTGAGCAGCGGTCCGGCCAAGCCGAACTAGACCAGCATCATTTCGAAGTCGTCCTTGGTCACGCCGCAGTCCGGGCAGGTCCAGGTGTCGGGCACGTCTTCCCAACGCGTGCCCGGCGCGATGCCTTCCTCCGGCAACCCGGCCGCCTCGTCGTAGATGAAACCGCAGACCACGCACATCCAGGTGCGGTAGGCAGTGGCGGTGGCGACGGCTGCGTTCATCGATGCTGCGTGGAATCGCGGGCCGCCATTGTCCCACCCCCGGCCCGTCACCGGAAGCCGGATAATGCTTCGGTAAACAGCATGCGGATTCCCCGCAACAGGCCCTGCACATCCGTGCGGGTGTCGAACGAGATGAACGGAACGACATGAATTCTCGCTGGCCGCGCCACGGCCCGTCCCCCAGGGGTTTGTACCTGATCACACCGGATGAACCGGACAGCGCGCGCCTGCTGGCGCGGGTGGCACCCTTGCTGCGGTACGCGGCCTGCCTGCAGTACCGCAACAAGACCGCTTCCGATGCGCTGCGTCGACGACAGGCGGCGGCGTTGCTGTCGCTGTGCGGCGATGCCGGCGCCCCGCTGATCGTCAACGACGATGCCGCACTCGCGGCAGCGGTCGGCGCCGATGGCGTGCATCTCGGGGAACATGACGGCGCGCTGGCGGCGGCGCGCACCCTGCTCGGCGCCAACGCGATCATTGGCGTGTCCTGCCACGACGATCCCGTACGCGCCGGACATGCCGCCGCACAAGGTGCGGATTACCTCGCCTTCGGCGCGTTCTTTCGATCGCCGACCAAGCCGCATGCGCGCCGCGCCTCGATCGACCTGCTGCGCGATTCGCAGGCGCTGGGCCTGCCGCAAGTAGCGATCGGCGGGATAACGCCGGACAATGCGCCCGCGTTGATCGCGGCGGGCGCCGGCCTGATCGCGGTGATCAGCGGCGTCTTCGATGCGCCGGATCCGATCAAGGCCGCGCGCGCCTACGCGGCCTGCTTCGACTGACCTGCTTCAACCAACCATTCCGCACGGGATCCAATGAACATCAGCCACAGGGACACCAGCCGCTCGCATGCCCTGTTCACCCGCGCCCGGGCGCTGATGCCGGGCGGCGTCAATTCGCCGGTGCGCGCATTCAAGTCGGTCGGTGGCGAGCCGTTCTTCGTGCAGCGCGCCGAAGGCGCCCACCTGGTCGACGTCGACGGCAACCGCTACATCGACTACGTCGGCTCGTGGGGGCCGATGATCGTCGGCCACAACCACCCTGCGGTGCTCGACGCGGTCCTGCGAGCCGCCCGCGACGGCCTCAGCTTCGGCACGCCCAATCCGCTCGAGGTGACGATGGCCGAGACCATCGCCCAGCTGGTGCCAAGCTGCGAAATGGTGCGCATGGTGAACTCGGGCACCGAGGCGACCTTGTCGGCGATCCGGCTTGCGCGCGGCGCCACCGGGCGCGCGCGCATCGTCAAGTTCGAGGGCTGCTACCACGGCCATGGCGACAGCTTCCTGGTCAAGGCCGGCAGCGGCGCGCTGACTTTCGGCGTACCGACCTCGCCGGGCGTGCCCAAGGCGCTGGCCGACCTCACGCTGACGCTGCCGTACAACGATTTCGACGCCGCCACCGCCTTGTTCGACGAAACCGGCGACGACATCGGCGGCCTGATCATCGAGCCCGTCGTTGGCAACGCCAACTTCCTGCCGCCACGCGCGGGCTACCTGCAGCACCTGCGCGAGCTGTGCACGCAACATGGCACGCTGCTGATCTTCGACGAGGTGATGACCGGTTTCCGCGTTGCGCTCGGCGGCGCCCAGGCGCGCTACGGCGTCGCGCCGGATCTCAGCACCTTCGGCAAGATCATCGGCGGCGGCATGCCGGTCGGCGCCTATGGCGGGCGCCGCGACCTGCTGCAGCAGATCGCGCCGAGCGGTCCGATCTACCAGGCCGGCACGCTCAGCGGCAACCCGGTGGCGATGGCGGCGGGGCTGGCGATGCTGGACCTGGTCCAGGCGCCCGGATTCCACGACGAACTCGAACGGCGCACGCATGCGCTCTGCGACGGGCTCGAGGCCGCCGCGCGCGACGCCGGCGTGGCGCTGACGACCAACCGCGTCGGCGCGATGTTCGGCGTGTTCTTCAGCAGCGAGAAGATCGACACGTACGCGCAGGCGATCGCCTGCGACACCGCCGCGTTCAACCGCTTTTTCCACGCCATGCTCGAGCGCGGCGTGTACCTCGCACCGTCAGCGTTCGAGGCCGGCTTCATGTCCAGCGCGCACGGCGAAGCCGAGATCGCGCAGACCATCGATGCCGCGCGCGAAGCGTTCCACATCACCAAAGGCTGAGGCGATGACCGTATCGAGCGAGCTGCATCCAGCGACCCTCGCCGTGCACGCCGGCGCCGAACCGGATGCGGAAACCGGCGCGATGGCGCCGCCGATCCATCTGGCGACCACGTTCAAGCACGGTCCCGCCGGCGAGCGCATCGCCGGCTACGAATACCAGCGCGAAGGCAATCCCACCCAGGACCGGCTGGAAACCGCGCTGGCAGCACTCGAAGGCGGCACCGTGGCATTGGCGTTCGGCTCGGGCATGGCGGCGATGACGGGATTGCTCGAGTCGCTATCCAATGGGGCACGCGTGCTGATTCCAGACGACTGCTACACCGGCCTGCGACTGCTGGCACGCGAGTTCCTGCCGGAGCGCGGCATCCGCGCGATCAGCGTGGACATGGCCGACCTGCAGGCAGTCGAAGCCGCCTGCGCCGAACCGATCGCCCTGATCTGGGCGGAGACGCCCTCCAATCCGCGCTTGCAGATCAGCGACATTGCGGCGCTGGCGGCGGTCGCGCACCGGCACGCCGCACTGCTCGCCTGCGACAACACCTTCGCCACGCCGGTGCTGCAGCGGCCGCTGGCGCTCGGCGCCGACGTGGTGATGCATTCGACCACGAAGTACTTCGGCGGCCATAGCGACGTGCTCGGCGGCGCGCTGGTGTTTGCGCGCGAGGACGAGTTGTATGCGCGCGTCGCCCATCGACGCCACATCACCGGCGCCGTGCTCGCGCCGTTCAATGCCTGGCTGACCCTGCGCGGCTGTCGCTCGTTGCCGGCGCGGATGGCATTGCATTGCGCCAACGCGCGCAAGGTCGCCGACTTCCTCGCCGCGCATCCGGCGATCGAACGGGTGAATTATCCCGGCCTGGCGACGCATCCGGGCCATGCCATTGCGGCGCGGCAAATGACCGACTACGGCGCGATGCTGAGCATCGAGCTGCGCGGCAGCCGCGACGCGGCGCTGGCGACGTCCGGGAAGCTGCGGCTGTTCACCAACGCGACTTCGCTCGGCGGTTGCGAATCGCTGGTCGAACACCGCGCTTCGGTCGAGGGGGCGGAACCGGTTTCACCGCAGAACCTGCTGCGACTGTCGATCGGCCTGGAGCATGCCGACGACCTGATCGCCGACCTGCGCCAAGCGCTGGCCTGATCACCAGTTGCCGCTATTGGGCGTCGACGCCCACGGCTCCTGCGGCGGCAATGCGTCGCCTGTCTGCAGCAGTTCGATCGAGACCAGGTCCGGCGAGCGCACGAACGCCATGTGGCCATCGCGCGGCGGCCGGTTGATCGTCACGCCCATCGATTGCAGGTGCGCGCAGGTCGCGTAGATGTCGTCGACGCGGAAGGCGAGGTGGCCGAAGTTGCGCGCACTGCCGTAGTCCTCGTCCGAGCCCCAGTTGTACGTCAGCTCGATCTCCGCCTCGGGGCTGTCCGGCGCCGCGAGGAAGACCAGCGTGAACTTCCCCGGTGCGTTCTCCGTCCGTCGCACCTCGCGCAGGCCAAGGCCATCGCAGTAGAAGCGCAGCGAGGCGTCGAGGTCGCGCACGCGCACCATCGTGTGCAGGTATCGCATCGGCATCTCCTCTCAATCGAGCGACGTTCAATCCAGGAACAGGTCCGGCAGCAGCCGCTGCGAAGGATCGACCGCGTAGCGCGAAAAATCGGTGACACCGGCGTCGCGCAGCACGTCCTCGTCGACCAGGAAGGCGCCGGTACGTTCACGCGCGGAATGCACCAGCACCACATGCGCCGCGTCGGCAACGATCTCCGGCCGGCGACACTGCGCGGGGTTGATCCCGGGAATCATGTTGATCGCGTCAGTGGCGATGACGGTGCGCGGCCACAACGCGTTCACTGCCACACCCTGCGGGCCGAACTCCGCGGCCAGCCCGAGGGTGACGAAGCTCATGCCCATCTTCGCCAGCGTGTAGCCCAGGTGCGGGCCCCACCATTTCGGCTCCAGCGACAGCGGCGGCGCCAGCGTCAGGATGTGGGGGTTCGGCGCCTGCAACAGGTGCGGCAGGCAGGCCTGCGCGCACAGGAAAGAACCACGCGCGTTCACCTGCTGCATCAGGTCGAAGCGCTTCATCGGCGTATCGAGCGTGCCGCGCAGCCAGATCGCGCTGGCATTGTTGATGAGGATGTCGATGCCGCCGAAGGTGTCGATCGTGGCCGCGACCGCGGCGCGCACCTCGTCCTCGTCGCGGATGTCGCAGCGCAGGGCGAGTCCCTGGCCGCCTGCCGCCCCGACTTCCGCGGCGACGCTGTGGATGGTGCCGGGCAGCTTTGGATTGGCGACCGAAGACTTCGATGCGATCGCGATGTTGGCGCCGTCGCGCGCGGCGCGCAGCGCGATCGCGCGGCCGATGCCGCGCGAGGCGCCGGTGATGAACAGGGTCTTGCCTGACAGCGTACTCACGGTGCAATCCTCAGGGCTTCGGCCCCTGGCCTTCGTTGTCTTCCCATTGCAACAGCTTGCGCGTCACGAAGCGATACACCGGCTTGCCAGTCGCGAACCAGGCGTCGCGCAGCCACGAATGCCGCTTCAGCAGGCGCCGCTCGACCGGGCTCAGCGCCTCGGGGCAATAGGTGCGCTTGTGCTTGAGCAGATGCCGCAGGTCCTCGCGCGCGAGCAGGCGCATCCAGCGCGAGCGCGGGTCACCGCGCACCGCGAGCTGGAAGTCGATCAGCGCCGGCGTGCCGTCGGCGAGCACCAGCCAGTTCGCTTCCTTGGCGAGGTCGTTGTGCGCCACGCCGCGGCAGTGCAGCGCATGCAGCAGCCGGCGCGCAGCGCGGAAATACGCAAGATCACCACGCGGCGGGCTCTGGTACATCGCCGCCCCTTCCATATAACTTCGGTCGAGCACGCGCCCGTCCCAGCGCAGCAGTTGCGGCGTTGCCGGCATGCCCTCGATGCGGCGCAACGCACGCGCCTCGCGCCTTGCCAGCCACCACGCCGGCAAGCGCAGCCATGCCGGCACGTGGCGCAGGTCGCGACGCACGAACAGGCCGCGACCGTCGCGCATCAATGCGATCCGTCCGAAGCTGTCGGCCTTCAATGCCTGGATCTCGATCGCGTCCGCAATTGTCATGCCGGCAGTGTAGGCGAGGCACCACCTCTCGCTGCCATAATCGGCCGATGACGAGCACTGGTTTCGACGCCGCCTGGTTCGACAGCACCGTTGCCTGGATCACCGCGCATCCTGTCGCCGCCGGCGGGCTGATCTTCCTGATCGCGTTCGTCGACGCGCTGGCGGTGGTCGGCATCGTGGTGCCGGCGTTGCCGTTGCTGTTCGCGGTCGGCGCGCTGGTCGGGCTCGGCCACATCAGCGGTCCGTACGCGATCGTCTGCGCGGCGCTCGGCGCCCTGCTCGGCGATGCGCTGAGCTACTGGTTCGGACATCACTGGGGGCCGCGGCTGCGCGAGCACTGGCCGTTCCGGCGTTTTCCGCAATTGCTCGACCGCGGCGAGTCGCTGTTCCGCCGCCATGGCAGCAAGGGCATCGTGATCGCGCGCTACGTCGACGCGGTACGGCCGTTCGTGCCGGCGGTGGCGGGCATGCTGCGGATGCCGCTGCGGCGCTACCTGCCGGCCAGTGTCTTTGCCGCGTTCACATGGGCGGCGGCGTTCCTGGCGCCGGGCTGGATTTTCGGTGCGTCCTACGACGCGGTGGCGGCGGTCGCCGATCGTCTCGTGCTGGTGTTGCTGGCCCTGCTCGCGGTGCTGGCGCTGGTGTGGGCGGGCGTGCTGTACACGTGGCGCTGGTTCGCGCACCACGCCAACAGCCTGCTGGAACGCGCGCTGCAGTGGAGCCGGGCGCATCCGCGGCTGGGCCGCTACGCAGTTGCGCTGATCGATCCCAACCGGCCGGAGTCGGCGTCGCTGGCGATCCTCGCCGCCTGCCTGCTCGCGATCGGCTGGGCCTGGTTCGCGCTGCTGGCGATGGTGCTGGCGCGCGGCGGGCCGCTGTCGCTGGATCGCGATGTGTTCGCGGCGATGTTCGCGCTGCGCAATCCGCTCGCCGACCGGATGATGGCGGCGCTGGCCTCGCTCGGCGACGTCGAGGTGCTGCTGCCGGCGTCGGCGCTCGCACTGTCGTGGCTGTTGTGGCGACGGCGCTGGATGGCCGCCGCGCACTGGCTGGCGGCGCTGGCGTTCGGGCTGGGCCTGATCGCGTGGCTGGACGCGGCGATCGACATGCCACGGCCGCCGACCGCGCCCGCCGGGTTCGGCTTTCCCTCGATCGCGGTGACGATGACCACGATCAGCTTCGGCTTCTTCGCGGTGCTGATCGCGCGCGAACTGCCCGGGCGACAACGGGTCTGGCCGTACCTGCTGGCCGGCGTGGTGGTGGCACTGGTCGGGTTCGCACGGCTGTACCTGGGCGCGCACTGGCTGAGTGACGTGGTCGGCGGCGCGCTGTTCGGGATCGTCTGGCTGCTGCTGCTCGGCATCGCCTACCGGCGCCACGTCGCCCGCTCGTTCGGGATGCGGCCGCTGGCGTGGCTGTTCTACGGCGCATTCGCGGCCGCGGCGCTGTGGCATGCGCCGCGTTCGAACGACCCGCTGCTGGCGCGCTTCCGGGCACCCCCCCCGGCGACCGTGCTGGACAGCACAGCGTGGTGGCAAGGCAATGCGTGGACCAAGCTGCCGGCGCAACGCAACGAGCGCGACGCCAGCCGGCGCTGGCCGCTGGACGTGCAGGTCGCCGGACCGCTGGCGCCGCTGCAGTCACGCCTGCAGGCGCGCGGTTGGCAGGTGCAGCCGCAGGCGAACTGGATCGCCACGCTCGGCCTGCTCGACGACGACCGCCCACCGCGGGTGCAACCCGTGTTGCCGGCCACGCTCGATGCCGAAGCCGAAGCGTTGCTGTTGCGGCGCCCTGCGCCGGACGGCCGGATCCAGGTGCTGCGACTGTGGCGCGCGCCGGCACGGCTGGCCGACGGCACCCCGCTGTGGCTGGGCAGTGCGCAGACACTGCGCTACACGCGGCCGCTGGCCGCCTTCGGATTGTGGCAACCGGAAACGGATGCCGGCGCCGCGCACGCCGCGGTGCGTGACGCGCTGGACGGCTTCGCGATGCGCGAATCGGCGCATCCCGAAGGCAAGATCCCGGTCCTGCGCGTACGCAGCACGCCGCGCTAGGACGCCAGCGCTAGGGCAACAACGCCAGCAGCTGGTCCAGCCGCGCGTGCGGATCGTCTTCCTGCAGCAGCGCCTGCCGATGCTGGTCGGCCAGGGGCAGCAGTTCCGACAATCGCCAGCCGATCCAGGCCGCATCGTCGAAACGCGCCGGCGCCGCGTTGGCGTGCTCACCGCCGACCTGTTCGAGGATGCGCTGCAGCAGCAGGCCGAGCAGCGCATGCTCGGGCCGCAGCTCGTCGTCGGGGTCGGGATCGCGCCAGTCGATCTCGGCCACGACCAGGCCGTTGTCGCGCACGCGGGTGCGTTGCACATGGAAGCGGCGCCGGCCGCGCACGCGCAGAATCAGCAGGCCGTCGTCGCCGGTACCGAAATCCTCGATCCTGGCCTCGGTGCCGAAGGCCGCAGGCCTTACGGTCGTGCCGGATTCCGCGCCGGACAGGATCAGGCAGATGCCGAAGCCCTCACCGCTGCGACCGCAGTCGCGTACCAGATCCAGATAACGCGGCTCGAACACGCGCAAGCCGATCGCGGCGCCTGGCAGCAACACGGTGTGCAGGGGAAACAGTGGGAACGAATCCGTGCCTGTCATCGAAAAAAGTTTAGGCGGCGTCCCTGAAGATTGATATGTGGGAGCCGCTTCAGCGGCAACAAACCGCCGACGCCAGGTGAGCGTCGCGGCTGAAGCCGCTCCCACACAGACGCATGATCATGCGCGCAGTGCCTCCAGAAAACGACGCGGCGCGCCGTCGAAACCGCCATTGGACATGAACACGACGTGGTCGCCGGCGCGCACGCGCTCGCGCAACGCCACGATCAACGCATCGACACCGGCCGCAGCCACGCCTTCGCCACGCAGGCCGGCGACGACCTTGCCGGCATCCCACGCCAGTTCCGGTCGATGCAGGAATACGACCGCGTCGGCAATGTCCAGCGACGGCGCCAGCGCATCGGCATGCGCGCCCAGGCGCATCGAATTGCTGCGCGGCTCCATCGCCACCACGATGCGGGCGGCCCCGACCCTCGCGCGCAGGCCGGCGAGCGTGGTTGCGATCGCGGTCGGGTGGTGGGCGAAGTCGTCGTAGACGGTAATGCCGTCGGCTTCGCCGATGACTTCCATGCGGCGCTTGACGCTGCGGAAGTTCGACAGCGTCGACAGCACGGTGGCGACATCGACGCCGACCGCATGCGCGGCCGCC
>JBDSFV010000083.1:0-5178 GCA_039919355.1 Luteimonas sp.
AGTGTCTTGGTCCTTGGCCCAAGATCAAAATCAAAGTCGCTGGGCCCCCGCCTTCGCGGGGATGACGGCTTAACGCAAGCTCATGCGCTCGCAACCTCGCCGGCCAGCATCCGGGTGATGCGGACGAACTCCTCCAGCTTGGCCAGCGCCGCGCCGGAAACGATCGTCTCGCGCGCACCGACCACGCCGCGGTCGATCGAGTCGACCAGCCCCGCGACATATAGCGCCGCGCCGGCGTTCAGCACCACTATGTCGCGTGGCAGGCCGGGCGTGTTGTCCAGCGCCGCCAGCAGCATCGCCTTCGATTCGTTCGCATCGTTGACGCGCAGGTTGCGGCTGGCGGCCATGGCGATGCCGTAATCCTCCGGGTGAATTTCGTACTCACGGACCACGCCGTCGCGCAGTTCGCCGACCAGTGTCGCCGCACCGAGCGAGATCTCGTCCATGCCATCGCGGCCCCACACCACCAGCGCGCGCTGGGCGCCGAGTTCCTTCAGCACCCGCACCTGGATACCGACCAGGTCGGGATGGAACACGCCCATCAGGATGTTCGGCGCATTCGCCGGGTTGGTCAGCGGGCCGAGGATGTTGAACAGGGTGCGCACGCCCATTTCCTTGCGCACCGGCGCGACCACCTTCATCGCCGGGTGGTGCAGCGGCGCGAACATGAAGCCGATCCCGCATTCGGCGATGGACTGCGACACCTGCGCGGGCGAAAGTTCGATGTTGGCGCCGAGTGCTTCCAGCACGTCGGCGCTGCCTGACTTCGACGACACGCTGCGGTTGCCGTGCTTGGCGACCTTCGCGCCGGCCGCGGCAACCACGAACATCGACGCGGTGGAGATGTTGAACGTATTGGCGCCATCGCCGCCGGTGCCGACGATGTCGACCAGATGGGTGCGGTCGGCGACCGCGACCGGAAGCGCGAACTCGCGCAGCACCGTCGCCGCACCGGCGATCTCGCCAACGGTTTCCTTCTTCACCCGCAGGCCGGTGAGGATCGCCGCAGTCATCGTCGCCGACACCTCGCCACGCATGATCATCCGCATCAGCTCGACCATCTCGTCGTGGAAGATCTCGCGATGCTCGATGGTGCGCTGCAGGGCTTGTTGCGGGGTGATGGGCATGTGCGATTCCGTAGGGCGGGTCTTGACCCGCCGTGGCGCGAAAGTACGGCGGGTCAAGACCCGCCCTACGATTCCAGAAAATTCTTCAACAACGCATGTCCATGCTCGGTCAGGATCGACTCGGGATGGAACTGCACGCCCTCGACCGGATGCTCGCGGTGGCGCAGGCCCATGATCTCATCGAAGCTGCCGTCGTCGTTGTCGGTCCACGCGGTGATCTCCAGGCACGCCGGCAGCGTCTCGCGCGACACCACCAGCGAGTGGTAGCGCGTCGCCTCGTAGCCATCCGGCAATCCTGCAAACACGCCCTTGCCGTCGTGGCGGATGCGCGAGGTCTTGCCGTGCATGATCGTCTTCGCCCGCACCACGTCGCCGCCGTAGGCCTGGCCGAGGCTCTGGTGGCCGAGGCAGACGCCGAGGATCGGCACGCGTGCGCCGAGCTGCTTGATCACCTCGACCGACACGCCCGCCTCGTTGGGCGTGCACGGCCCCGGTGAGATAACGACCCGCTCGGGTGCGAGCGCCTCGATCTGCGTCACCGAGAGCTCGTCATTGCGCACCACCTTCACCTCGGCGCCCAGCGTCTGCAGGTACTGCACGAGGTTCCAGGTGAAGCTGTCGTAGTTGTCGATCATCAGGAGCATTTCAAAGTCCTCTCGCCGCTTCCGCCACCGCACGGAACAACGCCCGCCCCTTGTCCATCGTCTCCTCCCACTCCTTCGCCGGATCGGAGTCGTAGACGATGCCAGCGCCGGCCTGCACATGCAGCTTGCCGTCCTGGATGACGGCGGTGCGGATGGCGATGGCGGTGTCGGCGTCGCCGTGCCAGCCGAGGTAGCCGACCGCGCCGGAATACACGTTGCGCTTGATCGGTTCCAGTTCGCGGATGACTTCCAGCGCGCGGATCTTGGGTGCTCCGCTGACGGTGCCGGCCGGGAACGTCGCGCGCAACACGTCGGCGTAGCTCAGGCCCGCTTTCAGCTTGCCGGTGACCTCGCTGACGATGTGCATGACGTGGCTGTAGCGCTCGATCACGAATTGCTCGCCGACTTCCACCGTGCCCGGCTCGCTGACACGGCCGACGTCGTTGCGGCCGAGGTCGATCAGCATCAGGTGCTCGGCGCGTTCCTTCGGATCGGCCAGCAACTCGGCTTCGAGCGCGTTGTCTTCCTCGACCGTGGCGCCACGCGGGCGGGTGCCGGCGATCGGGCGCACGGTGACGACACCGTCCTGCAATCGCACCAGGATTTCCGGTGAGCTGCCGACCACCTGCATGTCGCCGACATCGAGGAAGTACATATACGGCGACGGGTTGAGCGCGCGCAACGCGCGGTAGACGTCGACCGGGCGCGCGTGGAACGGCACGCTGAGGCGCTGCGACAGGACGACTTGAAATATGTCGCCGGCAGCGATGTATTCCTTGGATTTCTCCACCGCGGCAATGAAGCCCTCACGGGTGAAGCCGGAGACGAAGTGGCTCTCGTCGAGCGCGGCCGGGAGCAGCGTTTCCGGATAACCGGCGCCGCCATGGCGCAGGCGATGGGTGAGTTCGTCGAGGCGGCGGTTGGCGCGCGCCCACGCCTGCGGCTCGCGCGGGTCGGCGTGCACGATCAGGTACAGCCGGCCCTTGAGGTTGTCGAACACCGCGACTTCCTCGCTGAGCATCAGCAGGATGTCGGGCGTGCCTAGTTCGTCAGGCTTGCGCGTTCCGTCCGGCTGCGGGCCTGCCAGGCGCGGCTCGATGTACTGGATGCACTCGAACCCGAACCAGCCGACCAGGCCGCCGGTGAACCCGGGCAGGCCTTCGAATTTCGGTACCGAATGCCCGGCACGCAGGCGTTCGACTTCGGCGAACGGGTCGGCGACCTCGCGCGCCTCGACCAGCTCGCCGTGTTCGGTGACATACAACGTGTGGCCGGCGAACGCATACACGCGCTTGGCCGGCAGGCCGATGATCGAATAGCGGCCGAAGCGCTCGCCGCCCTCGACCGATTCGAACAGGTAGGTGTGCGGGCCGTCGGCGAGTTTCAGGTACACCGACAGCGGCGTGTCGAGGTCGGACAGCACCTCGCGCACCACCGGAATGCGGGTGTGGCCGTCAGCGGCGTGTTGCTGGAACTGCTCGTGCGAGATCACGCGGGGTTTCCTTCGGGGGCGATGGGGCAATGGCGACGACAGCCAACGGCCACCATCGCCAACCCGTGTCGGCTCGGAAGGAATGCGGGTTCGCCCGGGACAGCATGGGATTACTGTAGCGGCTTCCCATGCCGGCGGACAATCGGCGGCACGTTTAATCCCGGGATTAACTTCCGCGGTGGCAGGATGCCTCCATCTCTCTCCGGGCTGGTGTCAGGCAACTGATACCGGTCTTTTTATGCGCGCACCGCGTCGATGGCCGCCTTCATCTCGCGGATGACCCGGGCATAGTCGGGATGGCCGAAGATCGCCGAGCCGGCGACGAAGGTGTCGGCGCCCGCGGCCGCGATCGCGCCGATGTTGTCGGGCTTGACGCCGCCATCGACCTCGATCCGGATGGGTTTCCCGCTGCGGTCGATCATCTCGCGCACACGCCGCAGTTTGTCCAGCGTCGAGGGAATGAACGATTGGCCGCCGAAGCCAGGATTGACCGACATCAGCAGCACCAGGTCGAGGTCGTCCAGCACCCAGTCGAGCACGTCGACCGGCGTCGCCGGATTCAGCACCAGCCCGGCCTGGCAGCCGTGCGACTTGATCAGCTGGATGGTGCGATGCACATGGGTGCTGGCTTCGGGGTGGAAGCTGATGCCACTGGCGCCGGCCTTGGCGAAATCCGGGACGATGCGATCGACCGGATCGATCATCAGGTGCACGTCGATCGGCGCGGTGACGCCATGCTTGCGCAGCGCCGCGCACACCAGCGGACCGATGGTCAGGTTGGGAACGTAATGGTTGTCCATCACGTCGAAGTGCACCCAGTCGGCGCCGGCGACAAGCACTGCATCCACCTCTTCGCCAAGGCGCGCGAAATTCGCGGAGAGGATCGAGGGGGCGATGACGGTGGATTGCATGTCAGTCCTTGCGCTTGCGCAGCGTCTGGATGCGGTCATAGGCGGCGTTGATCTCGCGCGCCCGGGTCTCGGCCTGGCGGCGCAGTTCGTCGGCGACGCCGGCCAGCTTGTCGGGGTGGTACTGGGTGATCAGGCGACGGTAGGCGAGGTCGACCTCGGCATCGGTTGCGTCCTCGGTCAGGCCCAGCACGCGGTGCGGATCGTCGCGACTGCGCTTGAACCAGTCGGCATCGAAGGCGTGGCCGATCAGCACGCCGATCAGCGCGCCCAGCAGCGGGTTCACCCGCAGCAGCGCGGCGCCGGCGAAGAAGCCGAGCAATTTCCCGTACCAGCGTTTCATGGCGGCAGTTTACAGGCCATCGCCGCGGCGACGCCGGTACACTAGCCAGCCCACTCCCATGGGACCGTGCGTGGCGACCACCCTGCTCTGCTCCGATCTTCCCGGCCTGACCCTGCGGCATCGCGGCAAGGTGCGCGACGTGTTCGAGTTGCCGGCCGATGGCGGCGACCCGAAGCTTCTGATCGTGGCGACCGACCGCCTCAGCGCGTTCGACGTGGTGCTGCCCGACCCGATCCCCGGCAAGGGCGAGATGCTGTGCCAGATCAGCAATTTCTGGTTCGACCAGACCGCGCACATCGTGCCCAACCATCTGACCGGGATCGATGTCGCCAGCGTGCTGCCGGCCGGTGTCGACCCGGCGCTGTATGTGAAACGCGCGGTGGTGACGAAGAGGCTCAAGCCGGTGCCGGTCGAGGCGATCGCGCGCGGCTATCTCATCGGCAGCGGCTGGAAGGACTACCAGCGCACCGGCCGCGTCAGCGGCATCGCGCTGCCCGACGGCCTCCGCCAGGCGGAACAATTGCCGCAGCCGATCTTCACGCCCTCGACCAAGGCCGCGGTCGGCGACCACGACGAGAACATCGACTTCGACACCATGGTCAAGTCGGTTGGCGCCGAACTCGCCGAGCAGATTCGCGACGCCACTCTGCGCCTGTATTCCTAT
>JBDSFV010000084.1:0-21405 GCA_039919355.1 Luteimonas sp.
TTCTTTCACCGAACTGCGCCTGCGCGGGCTCGACCTCACCCTCGAGCGCGGCAGCCACGGCCGCTGGAACGTGCGCGGCCTGCCCGGGCAGCAGCAGCCGGGCGGCGATCCGTTCGCTGCGTTGGAAGGTCTCGGCGAGCTGCAGGTGATCGGCGGCAAGCTGGCGGTGATCGCGCCCGATCTTGGCATCGATGCGCACCTGCCTCGCGTCGACGTGCGGCTGCGCGTCGATGGCCGCCGCGTGCGTGCTGGCATGCAGGCATGGATGCAGCCGGACAAGTCGCCGATCGAGGCGGTGCTCGACTTCGATCGCGATCGCGGTGATGGCCGGGCATATTTTTCCGCGAAGCGCACCGAGCTCGTGGTCTGGTCGCCGCTGTTGCGTGTCGCCGGCGTCGCCGTCGAAGGCGGCAATGGCCGCGCCGAAGCGTGGGCGGAGCTGCGCCGGCATCGCGTCGCCGTGGTCACGGTCGATGCCGCGCTCGATGATCTGCAGTTGCGCGGCGCGCCGTTGTCCGATGCGCGCGGCGTGGAAGGAGCGAGCCGCAATACGTTCAAGCACGTGCAGGCGCGGGTGCGTTGGCGCCTCGTCGCCGGCGGATGGCGGCTGGATGCGCCGACGCTTCGCATCGGCAGCGGCGCGCAGGCGCAGACGCTCGACGGGCTGGTCGTGGCCGGTGGACAGCATTACGGGCTGGTGGCCGATCGTATCGACGCCGGTCCTTTGTTCGCGGTGCTGGCGCTCAGCGACCGGACCGCACCCGACCTGCGCCGCTGGCTGCTGGCGACGAAACCCGGCGCGACGCTGGGCAACATCGTCGTCGCCGGCAACCGTGGCGGCGGCATGCGTGCCAGCGGCCGCATCGATGCGTTCGGCTATGCCGCGGTCGGCGCTGCGCCGGGTTTGTCCGGACTCGCGGGCGAACTCGACGGCGACGACCGCGGCTTCAATTTCGTATTCGATCCCGCCAGGCCGCTGCGTATCGACTGGCCGCGCGGCTTCCGCGCCACCCACGTCGTGACGCTGCATGGACAGGTCGCTGGCTGGCGCGAGGGCGTCGGCTGGCGCGTCGCGACGCCGGCACTGCGGATCGCCGGCCGCGACTACGGCGCCAACCTGCGCGGCGGCCTCTGGTTCCAGGGCGACGGCACGCGGCCGTGGCTCGAGCTTGCCGCGCAGCTCGACGACACCTCGGTGGCCGCAGCCAAGGGCTTCTGGAGCCAACATCTGATATCACCGGCGACCGTGCGCTGGCTGGACAGGGCGCTGGTCAGCGGTCGCGTGGATGACGGTCGCGCGCTGGTGTCTGGCGACCTCGACGACTGGCCGTTCCGCGACCACGACGGTCCCGCTCGAAAGGGCGTGTTCAAGGCGACCGCACGCATCGCCGACGCAGTGTTGAAGTTCCATCCGGATTGGCCGGCGTCGGACCATGTCGATGCCGATGTCGCGTTCGTCGCCGACGGTTTCAGCGTCAGCGGCCAGGGCGTGCTGGCCGATGTCGGCATCCGCCATTTCGATGCCGGCATCGCGCATTTCGGCCAGTCCGGACTGACCGTGCGGGCGCAAGGCGGTGGCGATGCATCGAAGCTGCTCGGCCTGCTGAAGCAGAGCCCGCTGCAGAAGCAATACGGCGAAACCATCGACAACCTCGACGCCCGCGGCCTGGCGGCAGTGACGTTCGATCTCGACCTGCCGCTGCACGCGAACGGTGGCAGGACCAGGCTCGGCGGCACCGTCGCGCTGGCCGGCGCCAGGCTGTCGGAAAAACGCTGGAAACTAGCCTTCGATGGTGTTCGTGGCCGCGCCGAATACGGTCGCGGCGGCTTCGCAGCCGATCGACTTGCGGTGTTGCACGACGGCCAACCCGGCAAGCTGTCGCTGCGCGCCGGCGATTACGCCCGCGACAAGCGGCAGGCGTTCGAGGCGGAACTCGAGGCGAGCCTGCCCGCCGACGAACTGCTCGATCGCGTGCCCCAACTCGGCTGGCTGAAGCCCTACCTCGACGGCCGCTCGGCATGGACGGTGGCGGTGGCGATCCTGAAATCCGCGAATGCCGCAACACAGCACGCGCCGCCGAGCCGGCTGCAACTGCGCTCCAATCTGGTCGGCACCACGCTCACGCTGCCGGCGCCGTTGCGCAAGGCATCCGGCGTCGCACTGCCGACGACCATCGATGCGGCGTTGCCGCTGGGCCGCGGCGAGATCAAGGTCGCTCTTGGCAACCTGCTGGCATTGCGTGCGCGCAGCGGCGACAAGCAGACTGGCGTGCGCGTCACGCTCGGCAGCAACACGGTCGCCGAAGCGCCGCCGGCATCCGGATTGATCGCCAGTGGTCATGCGGCGACGCTGGATGCGCTCGACTGGATCGCGGTCGCGAAAGGCGACAACAGCGTGGGCAACAGCCTGCCGCTGCGGCGCATCGACGTCAGCGTCGATCGCCTGTTGCTGCTCGGTGCGGCGTTCCCGGATGCGCGACTGCAGGTAACTCCGGCACCGGGCGGCATCTCGGTGCAGGTGCAGGGCGATGCGCTGGCCGGCAGCGTGCGCGTGCCCGACGGCAGCGGCGCGACTATTTCCGGGCAGTTCGAGCGCGTGCACTGGCGTAGCGCGACCCCTGCCGCTGCTGCCGGCAACAGCGCGGCGACCGGGAGTAACGGCCTTGACATCGATCCGGTCAAGGTACCGCCGCTGTCGTTGGATATCGCCGACCTGCGCTTCGGCAGCGCCGCACTCGGCAGCGCCATGCTGCGCACCCACCCGCTCGCCGGCGGCATGCGCATCGAGCAGCTGCAGATGCGTGCGCCGAAGCAGCGCATCGACATCCATGGCGACTGGCTCGGCCGTCGCAATGTTGCGCGTACGCGGCTCGGCATCGATCTGGACAGCGACGACTTCGGCGCGCTGCTCGCGGGTTTCGGCTACGGCGGCCAGCTCGCCGGCGGGAATGGCAAGGCCAGTTTCGATGCCAGCTGGCCCGGCAGCCCGGCCGCGTTCCGTCTTGACGCGCTCGACGGCACGCTGACGCTCGCGGCCCGCAACGGACAACTGACCGAACTCGAACCCGGTGCCGGCCGCATGCTCGGCTTGCTCAGCCTTGCGCAGTTGCCGCGGCGACTGACGCTGGATTTCCACGACTTCTTCTCCAGGGGATTCGCCTTCGACAGGATCGATGGCGACGTCCGCATCAGCGGCGGCCAGGCGCACAGCGACAACCTGGTGATCGACGGCCCCGCGGCCGAGATCCGCATCCGCGGTGCCGTCGACCTGCGCGCGCAGCAGTTCGACCAGACCATCGAGGTGCTGCCCAAGGCCGGCAACCTGCTGACCGTGGCCGGCGCGATCGCCGGCGGACCGATCGGCGCGGCCATCGGCGCAGCCGCGAACGCGATGCTGAAGAAGCCGCTCGGTCGCCTCGGTGCCAAGACCTATCGCGTTACCGGGCCGTGGAAGGAGCCCAAAGTCGAGATCGTCGGCCGCGAGCAATCGCGCGTTACCGCCGCACAGACGTCGCCACCTGCCGGTTGATTCATCGCGCCCGTGCCCGCACATCATTGTCATTCCGAGCAAAGCGAAGAATCTGCTGTTCATGTGCCGAGACCAGGCAGATCCCTCACTGTGTTCGGGATGACACTCCCGTCCAACGGACCCAACAATGACCCAATCGCTTAGCCTCGCCGAGTCCCGCCTGCTGCTGCCCGCCGGGCTGGATGCCAGCGGCCTGGACCGCACCTTCGGCACGCTGCTCGGCCCAGGCATCGATTTCGG
The DNA here is from genome assembly GCA_039919355.1 of Luteimonas sp. GTDB lineage: Bacteria > Pseudomonadota > Gammaproteobacteria > Xanthomonadales > Xanthomonadaceae > Cognatiluteimonas. The sequence goes on from JBDSFV010000084.1 coordinate 3,770, forward strand.
CGACCTGTATTTCCAGCACATCCGGCGCGAGAGCTGGACGGTCGAAGACGGCATCGTCAAGGACGGCGCGCACTCGATCGAGCAGGGCGTCGGCGTGCGCGCGATCTCGGGCGAGAAGACCGGTTTCGCGTATTCGGACGACATCAACACGCAGGCCTTGCTGGACGCGGCCAGATCCGCCCGCGCCATCGCCCGCGACGGCAATGCGCACATTCCGCGTGCACTGGTGCCGGGAAACGGCCGCGCGTTGTACCTGCCCGACGATCCCGTCGACGCGCTCGGCAACGAGGAAAAAGTGGAAGCGCTGCGCAGGCTCGACAAGCTGCTGCGCGCAGCCGACCCGCGCGTGCAGCAGGTGATGGTGGGCCTGTCGGGCGGGGTTGACACCGTGCTGGTCGCTCGAAGCGACGGGGTGCTCGCGGCCGACGTGCGGCCGCTGGTGCGCATCAACGTGCAGGTGATCGTCGAACAGAACGGTCGCCGCGAGAGCGGTTACGCCGGCGGCGGCGGACGCTATTCGTATGCGCAGTTGTTTTCCGACGGCAAGCCGGAGGCATGGGCGCGCGAGGCGTTGCGGCAGGCGCTGGTCAACCTGGAAGCGGTCGACGCGCCGGCCGGGGTGATGCCGGTGGTGCTCGGCAGCGGCTGGCCCGGCGTGCTGCTGCACGAAGCGGTCGGCCATGGCCTGGAAGGCGACTTCAACCGCAAGGGCACGTCGACGTATGCGGGCCGCATCGGCCAGCGCGTGGCATCAAAGGGCGTGACCATCGTCGACGACGGCACGCTGCCTGGCCGCCGTGGCTCGCTCAACATCGACGACGAAGGCACGCCGACCAACTGCACGACGCTGATCGAGGACGGCGTGCTGGTCGGCTACATGCAGGACACGCTCAACGCGCGGCTGATGGGCATGGCGCCGACCGGCAACGGTCGCCGCGAATCGTTCGCGCACCTGCCGATGCCGCGCATGACCAACACCTACATGCTTGCCGGCCCGCACGATCCGCAGGAGATGATCCGTTCGGTCAAACGCGGCCTGTATGCGGTCAATTTCGGCGGCGGCCAGGTCGATATCACCTCGGGGAAGTACGTGTTCTCGACGACTGAGGCCTACCTGATCGATGATGGCAAGGTCACCGCACCGGTGAAGGGCGCGACGCTGATCGGCAATGGCCCGGAAACCATGCAGCGGGTGAAGATGATCGGCCACGACCTCGCGCTGGACGAAGGCGTCGGCGTATGCGGCAAGGACGGCCAGAGCGTGCCGGTCGGCGTCGGCCAGCCGTCGCTGCTGATCGACCAGATCACCGTCGGCGGCACGCAGGCCGGGTGATCAGTCGTGCTGGTTTTCTTCGTCCGGCGCGTCTTCGGCATCGACAGGCACGTCGTCCTGCAACAGCAGCTCGCGCAATTCACGGAACAGTTCACGGGACGCATGCGGTGGCTTGTTGCGGTTGCGCTCATCGATCGCGTTGCGCACCAGCTGGCGCAGGTGTTGTCGATCCGCCGCCGGGAAGTCGTCGAGCAGTTCCGCAAGCGCGGCGTCGCCATCGGCGAGCAGGCGCGCGCGCCAGCTTTCGATCCGGTGCAACGCCGCCGTCTCGCGGCGCTTGGCTTCGCCGCCCGCGTCGAGTGCGTCGCGCATCGCATCCAGCGTGGCGTCGTCCTCGCGCCGCAGCTGCTTGGCGAGGAACGCCAGCTGCCGCTTGTGCGCGACATGCGGGGTGATGCGCTGGGTGTCGCGAATGTGCTGCAGCAGGTCCTCGGGGATCGGCAGTTTCGCCAGTTGCGCCGCGCTCAGCGCAACCAGCTGCTGGCCGAGCGCGAGTACGTCCAGGGCCGCGCGCCGCTGCTCGCTGCGGCTGGGGCCGAGGAATTCGCCGGTGTCTTCGTCGCGTCCACGCATTACGCAAGGATAAGCCATTGAACGCAGTGACCCCTTTCCCCCCGGTGGCTGCCGGTGACGACAGTACCGCGCGACTCGACCGGCTGGCCGGCATCGCGCAGCAGTTGCTCGAACGCTGTCGCGCGCACGGCGCCAGCCAGGGCGAGGTCAGCTGCAGCGAGGGGCGTGGACTCAACGTCAACGTGCGCATGGGCGCGGTGGAGACGGTGGAATCGACCCGCGACCGCGGCATCGCCGTCACGGTCTACTTCGGCCAGCGCAAGGGCAGTGCCAGCACCGCCGACCTGCGCGAGGAGAGCCTCGATGCGACGGTCGAACAGGCCTGCGCGATCGCGCGCCATACCGAGCATGATCCGGCCGCGGGCCTCGCCGACGCCGCGCTGATGGCGCAGCCGCAGACGGGCGGCCATGTCCCGGACTTCGATGCCTGGCACCCGTGGGCGCTGGATCCGGATCGCGCGATCGACCTGGCGCTCGCCTGCGAAAGCGCCGGGCGCGACAGCGACGCGCGCATCGAGAACTCCGACGGGGCCTCGGTCGGCAGCGGCGAGAGCCTGTCGGTGTACGCCAATTCGCACGGATTCGTCGGCCGCGAGCGCGGCACCCAGCACACGATCGGTTGCGCGCTGATTGCCGGGCGCGGCGATGCGATGCAGCGCGATGGCTGGTACACCACTGCGCTCGCCGCGGAAGATCTGGAACCCGCCACTGCAGTCGGCCGTCGCGCCGCCGAGCGTGCCGCATCGCGCCTGCAGCCGCACTCGGTCGCGACCGGCGCGATGCCGGTGCTGTTTTCCGCTGAAATCGCGCGCTCGCTGATCGGCCACCTGCTCGGTGCAGTGGCGGGCGGGGCGCTTTACCGCAAGGCGAGCTTCCTGGTCGATAGCGCCGGCACGCAGGTTTTCCCGGACTGGTTCGCGATCGACGAACTGCCGTTCCTGCCGCGCGGCTTCCGTTCCGCGGCGTTCGACGCCGAAGGCGTGGCCACGCGCGAATCGCCGCTGGTGGCCGGCGGCGTGCTGCAGCGTTACGTGCTCGGCAGCTATTCGGCGCGCAAGCTTGGCTTGCAGACCACGGCCAACGCCGGTGGCGTGCACAACCTGCAGGTCGCGGCCAATGCCGGCGATTTCGGTTCGATGCTGCAAGGCATGGGCCGCGGCCTGCTGGTCACCGAGCTGATGGTGCAGGGCGTGAATCCGGTCACCGGCGATTATTCGCGCGGCGCCGCCGGCTTCTGGATCGAGGGCGGCAAGCCGGTTTATCCGATCGACGGCATCACCATCGCCGGCAACCTGAAATCGATGTTCCGGGCGATCGAGGGTGTCGGCAGCGACGTCGATCCACGCTCGCACATCCGCACCGGCTCGATCCTGGTCGGCCGGATGACCGTGGCCGGCACCGACTGAATGCGCCCGACTTGACGACAGCCGCACAGCCGTCGACATTGCGCATGGGCGCCGAGGGGGCGCCGACCTGAGGGGAAGACATGAATGACATCAACCCGACGCCGGCCGGCGTCGACGGCAGCATCTCCGCCGAAGAGCGGCAGTGGGCCATGTTCGCGCACCTGTCGGCCCTCTTGGGCGGCATCCTCACTTCGGGCTGGGCCGGCAGCATCGGCTGCTTCATCGGTCCGCTGGTCATCTGGATGATGAAGAAGGAGACCATGCCTTTCGTCGACGATCAGGCGAAGGAAGCGCTCAATTTCAACATCACCGTAGGCCTGGTCTTCCTTGCCCTGTTCCTGCTTTCGGTCATCACGCTCGGCATCGGCCTGATCATCGCCATTCCCGGCTGGATCATCGTCGGCATTGCATGGCTGGTCTTCACGATCATCGCCGCGATCAAGGCCCATGAGGGCGTCGCCTACCGCTATCCGCTGACGCTGCGACTGGTCAAGTGAGGCCATTGGCCCCGGCCGCATAGCCGGATTGCACGTCGCCGGCCTGTCCCTCGTCGGGGCAGGCCGGACCGTTTCCGATATCCGCGTCGGGCGCGTTGCGTTCCGGGGAGTCCGATCGCAACCGCGTCGTCGCGCCTGCTGTCACTTGCGTTGCGTGTAGCGCTCGAGCCCCGCGAAGCCGCGACGGTCGATGCGGTCGAGGCGATCATCCAGCGGCGGATGGGTCTTGTACAGCTGCGCGAGGCTCGCCGAGGCGGTACCGAACGCGGTCATCTTCTGCAGCACTGCGTACAGCCCCAGCGGATTGAAGCCGGAGCGCGCGAGGTAGATCTCGGCGGCCTCGTCGGAACGGAATTCGGCCTCGCGGTCCAGGCTGGTCAGCATCACCGTGGCGCCGTGGCGGCGCACGTAATCCTTGGCCATGCTGCCGGCGATGCCGCCGCCGACGTTGACCTGTCCTGCGACCAGTTCCTCGCCCGCCGCGGTGATCTTCTGCTTGCGGATCACGTTGTAGTGGTCGCGCTGCACGACATGGCTGATCTCGTGGCCGAGCACGGCGGCGACTTCGGCATCGTCGGCCAGCAGATCGTACATCCCGCGCGTGACCAGCACGTAGCCGCCGGGTGCGGCGAAGGCATTGACCTCCGGCGTGTCGATCACGCCGAACGTCCACGGCAGCTGCGGCCGCGACGTATGCGACGCCATCCAGCGCCCGATCCGGTTGACCCGGCGTTGCGCTTCGTCGTCCTGCCACAGCGGTGCGGCGCCGAGGATGCGGCCGGCGATCTCCGGCCCCAGCGCCAGTTCCTCCGCCGATTGCTCTTCCTCGGATTTGCCTGCGGCGGCGTCGGCGACACCGAGGGCGGAGTCACCGATGGTGCCGCCACCAAGCCCGGACAGCAGCCCGCGCATGATCGCGAGGCCACCTCGTTTCTGGGCCTGCGCCGCGCCCTTGGGAGTGTTCGGAGTTGCAGCCTTCGCCTCGACAGCGTAGGCAACCGCGGTATCGCTCCAGCCCTGCGCGCGTGCATGGGCTGCTGCAGCTTCCGGCGTCAGTCGATACGATTCGAGCTTCGCGAATTGCCCAGAATCGAAGGCTGCGGATTTCAGGTCGCTCTCGTTCAGGCCACGCACGCCAGCGGTTTCGGTGACCCGGCCCTTGCCGGCCTTGCCGCTGAACAGGGCGCGCAGGTTGGCGTCGGGATTCTCCTTGCCCGAATACGCCATGCGCACATCGTTGACGCGGACGAATCCGGGCTTGCCCGTTGGCAGGTCGACGCGGAACCACAATCCCTGCTGCCCGGAAATCCTCACCGGTGCGTTGCGGTTGAGCGTGGCGATGGTCGGTGCGCTGAAGTCGGGCCCGCTGTGTACGTCCACCGATGGCTTGTGGACCACCGCCGCCACGTCCGCGGCCAGCGCCGGAATCACCATGGGCGGGCCCAGGGCGAGCGTGCCCGCGAGCAGCAGGAGGGGAGTCGTCAGCCGGATCGTGGTGTGCTGCATGCAGGATCCCCAAGCGGATCGTCGTGTATACAGGTAAACGAGTTCGCAGAGCTGAGCGGCCACTCGGCAGGGGAAATCAACACGCGGCCGAGCACTTCGCGCAAGCGCAGGCGCTCGCCGCGATCGGAACTGGCGCGGTCGTCGTCGATCTCCGCGGCGACCACGCACACTTTCATCGCACCATCGTCATCAAGGCGGTCGTCGTGTTCATTCAGCTGAATGTGCAGTGCGTCGAGGTCGCGTTCGGCGTCGCGGCGCGCGGTGGCTTCGTCGGGGCCCTTCCACACCAGCACCATCAGGTCGTCGAGCGTGGCGTGCAGCCAGCTCTTGCGCTCGACCACGCCTTCCAGCATCACCGCGTTGCAGCCCGCATACAGGAAACGGCGCAGGCGGCGCCGGTATTCGCGCCGTCGCCGCGAGGCGGATACGGCATCGAGCGCAGGGTGCGGGATGAAGCGCAGCCGCGCCATCACCAGCCAGCGATCGACGTCCGGATCGAAGTCGGCGAGAAAATCGCCATTGCCGACCGCGCGTCCGCGCTGGATGCCGGCGTACAGCCGGCACAGGCCGAAGCACAGGCTGAGGAAACCGATGCTGGCGAAGATGTCGAAGAACGCGCCGAAGAACGTCAGTCCCGAGAACGCCAGCAGCAACAGGAAGAGATTCGTCGCGACGAACACCGAGTCGACATCGTTGGCCGGCTCGCCGCGGAAGAAGGCGAAGCTGGCCAGCAGCACCAGCATCGCCGCGAGCACGTATTTCACCCAGGTCGGTGGCATCCAGATCGCGCTGCCGGCCACCAGCGCCTCGGTCGCTTCGGCCAGCACCTCGACCCCCGGCATCACCGGATCGACCGGTGTCGGCTTGGCGTCGTTGAGGCCGGCCGCGGTGTAGCCGACCAGCACGATGCGGTCGCGCAACGGCGGCAGCGCGTCTGCGGCTTCGCGGCAGATCGGCTTGCCGTCCTCGAGCAGGTCGGCGGCGCTGATCCGCGGCAGCCGCGAACGCGTGCGCCAGTTCACCCGCACCGATGCCGGCAACGATGTCGGCGCGCGGTTATCGCTGAATACGGCCAGCCGTAACGGCAGCGATGGCAGCGCCCACTCGCCGACGGTTTCACGCAGCGGCACGTCGCGCAGAACGCCGTCCTCGTTGCGGGTGACGTTGGTCAGCGCGCTGTACCTGGCCATCGCTGCGCCGTAGGGCAGCAGCAGCGCGACTGGCGGACCCGGGTGGGCGCCGTGCGCATGCAGCGCAAACGCGCCGGGCGCGGCCGTCGCGTGCAGGGTCGACGCCAAATCGTAATCCGGATGCATGCGCGACGAGCCGAACACGAAGCGGCCGTTGCCGCCTTCGGCCATCGCCTCCAGGGTGGCGTCGCCGACCGGATCCAGGGTCGAGGGATCGCTGAACAGCACGTCGTAGCCGACCGCACGCACGCCGGCACGATCGAGCTGGTCGAGCAGGTCGGCGTGGCGTTGCCGGCTCCACGGCCAGCCGCCTTCGCCCAGACTGCGGAAGTATTCGATCGAGCAGTCGTCGATCTCGACCACCACCACGCGTCCCGATGGTGTCGGTTCGACCGGTCGCCACTGGATCACCTTGTCGAAGATCGCGTCCTCGGCCGCGTCGAGCGCGCGCGTGTGCGACCAGTCCCAGCCCAGCCACAGGATCGCGCCCAGTGCGAGTAGCGGGTAGAAGGCGAATTTCAGCCGCAAGGACACTCGCGAGAACGGCCGCCGGTAGCTGCGCTCGACCCTGGTCCAGAAATCGATGAAGGCATGCGCCGAGGACGCCATTGCGGCGTCGATCCATGACATCAGTGCACGTACCGGCTTGCGCGGCATCTGCCCCCACCTCGACGCGGCGCAGCCGCGTACGCAAAGACTACGACGAAACAGGGAAAAGGCGGGAAAAGGGGTCAGAGTGAAGTTTCGCAGCGAGCACTCCGTCCGGGTCGAGATGCCGAGTGCGAAATTCGCTCTGACCCCTTTTCCCGATCAGCTGGCGCGCTCGATCGCCTGCCGGCCCAGTTCTGCCAGCGCCTCGGTGCGTTCGCCCAACGGCGCCAGCGCATCGTGCATCGTTGCGGCGAGCTGCTGCAGGCGCGTGCGCGATGCATCGATGCCGAGCAATGCCGGGAATGTAGCCTTGGCCTGTGCAGCGTCCTTGCCGGCGGTCTTGCCGAGCGTGGCGCTGTCGCCTTCGACATCGAGCAGGTCGTCGCGGACCTGGAAGGCGAGGCCGAGTGCATCGGCGAACGCATCCAACCGAGTGTGTGTCTGCGCATCGACACCGGCGGCGATCGCGCCGAGCCGGACCGCCGCGCGCAGCAGGGCGCCGGTCTTGAGTGCATGCAGGCGTTGCAGCGCATCGAGGGAAAAGGGGTCAGAGTGAATTTCGCATCCGGCATCTCGACCCGGGCGAGACTCTTCCTGCGAAACTTCACTCTGACCCCTTTTCCCGTTGCCGGTGGCAGCGATATCCAGTGCCTGGCCGCCACACATGCCGCGCGCGCCGGCCGCGATTGCCAGTTCGCGCAACATCGCGATCCGGGCTTCGACCGATACCGGCGCATCGGCGAGCAACTCGTACGCCAGCGATTGCAACGCATCGCCGGCGAGGATCGCGGTGGCCTCGTCGAAGGCGACATGCACGGTCTGTTTTCCGCGGCGCAACGCGTCGTCGTCCATTGCCGGCAGGTCGTCGTGCGCCAGCGAGTAGGCGTGGATCAGTTCGACCGCGGCAGCGGGCACATCGAGAATTGCTTCCTCCGCGCCGAACGCGGTGCCGGTGGCATACACCAGCAGCGGTCGCATGCGCTTGCCGCCGCCGAGCGCGGCATGGCGCATCGCCGCGTGCAGGCGCTGCGGCGATTCGACGGCGGCGGGGAGGGCACGTTCCAGCGCGGCGTCGACGCGCGCTCGCCAGTGCGTGGCGCGCTTTGCGAAAGCCTGCGGATCAGGCATCGGGCGTGGCGGGTGACGTGCCTGTCGGGAACGGTTCGGCGCTGGCGGGGTTGTCGGGATCGCTGAGCAGGCGCACGCGCAATTCGGCCTGTTCCAGCGCGCTCTGGCATTTGCGATACAGGCCGACGCCGCGCTCGTACGCGGCCAGCGACTCCTCCAGGCTCATCTCGCCGTGCTCCATCTTCTCGACCAGCTGCTCGAGCTGGTCCAGCGAGGTCTCGAAATCGGCGACCGGGGAGGCTTCGGAAGAGGGTTTGCGCGCCATGGGCGAAGTGTGCGGCGACGATGAAGGGCGGTCAATTGCCGCGACCGACGATCAAGGCACTGGCTTTTGATCGTCATTCCCGCGAAGGCGGGACAAGCGCGAAGCGCGCAGATCGTCCGCAGGACGACCCCGCAGGGGCGAGCGCAGCGAGTTATCCAGTGGCTCTACCGAAAGAGTGTCCCGTATGGATAATCAGCTCCGCTGCTGAAAACGCGCCCGCCTTCGCGGGAATGACGAGCGGAGGCTTATACGCTCGACCAGATCAGCCGAGCCCCGCGGGCACGTAACCAGTCATCGAACGTGGCCGAATAAACCAGATCGCCGGCCGCCAGCAGTTCACCGTCCACATCGGACGTCAGCGGCAGCCGTTCGCGCTGCCACGGCGGCACGCCGAGATCCTGCAGCACGTGCTTGAGCGCGTGCGAGTGGTCGCGGCCGGGCAGGGTGACGCGCTCGCCGCCTTGCCGCGCATGGACGCGGACCGGCGCATCGAAGCCGTCGGCACCGAGCAGGCGCAACGCATCGCCATCGGGCAATGACAGGGTCCCGCGACCGTCCCATTGCGCCTGCCAATCGGATGGCAGCGGTTTGCGCTGGATGTCCACATGCAGGACGTCGCGCCAGCGCCGGACCACGGTGCCGGACCACGTGAATACGGATTCGGCATCGGGCGCGGCGTCGAGCAGTCCGGTTTCGATCCGCGCGACGCCCTCCGCGGGCAACGGTGGCAGCGCCAGCGCCGCGACCCAGCGGCGCAGGACGCGGGCGCGGCGTGCTGCGGGCAGGGCGCGCAGTGCCGATGCGCGGATCATGTGTGGATCGATATCGCGCACGGCGGCCAGCGTGACTGCATCCTCGTCCGCGAGCAGGTCGTTCGCCTGCGACGACAACGTCGCACTGCGTGCGAACGCAGCGACCGCATGCGGCCAGCGTTCGCGCAACAGCGGCAGCACGCGATGGCGCAGGAAATTGCGGTCGAGCATCGTGTCGGTGTTGCCGGGATCGTCGATCCACTGCAGGCCATACTGCTGCGCATGGGCGAGCAATGCCGAGCGCGGCAGGTCGAGCAACGGCCGCCACAGCCAGCCGCGGCCGAAACGCCGCCACGGTCGCATCGCGCCGAGCCCATCCGGGCCGGAGGCACGCAGCGCGCGCAACAGGAAGGTCTCGGCCTGGTCGTCGCGGTGGTGGGCGAGCGCGAGCAATTCACCGTCGCGCAGTTCGGCCTCGAATGCCGCATGTCGCGCCTTGCGCGCCGCGGCTTCAAGTCCTTCGCCGCTGTCCCGGTCGACCTGGACGTGAACGATCGTCAGTGGGACGCCGAGTCCATCACAAACCCGTTGGCAATGCGCGGCCCAGGCGTCGGCATCGGGATGAAGGCGGTGATGGACGTGGATGGCGCGCAGCCCGTGTGCGTCCGCTTCGAACGATCCCGCGAGCAGATGCAACAACGCGGTCGAATCCAGGCCGCCGCTGAAGGCGACCAGCACGGGTCGACCGTCGACGTGTTCGAGGATGCGAGCGAGCGCGATCACCGCGCCGCCACTTACGCCGCCTCGTACGCGCCGTAGCCGCGCAGGCGCTGGTAGCGGCGTTGCAGTAGTTCGTCGGTCGGCAGCTGCTGCAACGTGTCGAGTTCGTTGAGCAGCACCGCCTTGAGGCGTTTCGCCATCTGCGTGGGGTTGCGGTGCGCGCCGCCGATGGGTTCGCGGATCAACTTGTCGATCAGGCCGAGTTCGAGCAGACGCCTGGCGGTGATGCCCATCTGCTCGGCCGCGTCCTTGGCCTTGTCGGCGGATTTCCACAGGATCGAGGCGCAGCCTTCCGGCGTGATTACGGAATAAGTGCTGTATTCGAGCATCAGTGTGCGGTCGCCGACGCCGATCGCAAGCGCGCCGCCGGAGCCGCCTTCGCCGATCACGGTGCAGATCACCGGCACCTCGAGTTCGGCCATTTCCAGCAGGTTTCGGGCGATGGCTTCCGACTGCCCGCGCTCCTCGGCGCCGACGCCGGGATAAGCGCCGGGCGTATCGATGAAGGTCAGGATTGGCAGGCCGAAACGTTCGCCGAGCTTCATCAGACGCAGTGCCTTGCGGTAGCCCTCGGGACGCGGCATGCCAAAGTTGCGCTTGATCTTGGCTTTGGTGTCACGGCCCTTCTGGTGGCCGATGATCACCACGCTGCGGCCGTCGATGCGGCCAAGGCCACCGACGATGGCGGCATCGTCGGCGAAGGCACGGTCGCCGGCGAGTTCCTGGAACTCGTCGCAGATCACGCGGATGTAGTCGTTGGTGTACGGCCGCGCCGGATGTCGCGCGAGCTGCGAGACCTGCCACGGGCTGAGATCGCGGAAGATGTGCGCGGTGCGCTGGCGCAACTTGTCCTGCAGCGCGTGCACCTCGGTATCGATGTTGACCGCCGGGCCATGGCTGGCATGGCGCAGTTCCTGGATCTTCGCTTCCAGATCGGCGATGGGCTGCTCGAAATCGAGGTAGTTCGGATTCATCGAGGGCGTCGGGCGCGGAAAGGCGGACAGTCTAGCCCACGCGGCCGGACCAAACCGACCGGTGCGGTCAGTTCGCCCAGGGCTTCGCGATCGAAAGCTTGACCGTGCGTACTCCCGGCAGGCTGCGCAGCAGGCCGGGCAGGGCGGCGTCGACGCGCACGCCCTGGCCGCCGTTGATGCTGAGCCGGCCGACTGCCGCATCGGTGATCGCTTCCAGCAGGATCGGGGTGCTGCCGTTATGGCCCTGCAGCACGCGCGCGAACTGGCCCAGCGCATCGTGTTCGCGCAGGTCGAGTTTCACCGACAGCCGTTGCGCATGCTGCGTGCAGACCTGCTGGTAATCCCAGCAGCGACGCGCGCGCAGCGAGAAGCCGCCGCTGAATTCGTCCTCGCGCAGGCCGCCCTCGATCACGAGGATGCGGTCGCGGGTCAGTAGTTGTGCGAATTGGTGCCAGGCCTCGGCGAAAAACGCGCATTCGATCCGGCCGCGACCGTCCTCGAGTTGCACGAATGCCTGGCTGTCGCCGCGCTTGCGCATGCCGACGACCTGTCCGGCGACGATGAAAGTGGCTTCCTGGCGCCAGCCACGGCGTTCGTCTTCCGGACGCTCGCTCCACAGACGGTCGAGATCGCCGAGGTTGTGGCCGACCAGCGCGTGCAATTCGTCGCGATACGGATCCAGCGGATGGCCGCTGAGATAGTGGCCGAGGGTTTCGCGCTCGCCCTGCAACTTCTGCAGCAGCGGCCAGTCGTCGACTTCGGGCAACTGGATCAGCAACCCGGGCGTGGCGGCCGTCGCCCCGCCTGACAACACGCTTCCAAACAACGAGTTCTGGCCGGCATCGCGCTCGCGCGCGAGCTGCTCGGTGGCCTTCAGCACTTCCGGCAACTGCAGCATCAGCGACGGGCGATTGCGGCCGAGCACATCCAGCGCGCCAGCGTTGACCAGCGCCTCCAGCGCGCGGCGGTTGAGCCTGGAGGAACCCACGCGCTTGCAGAATTCGAGCAGGTTGGCGAATGCGCCGCCGTTGGCGCGCTCCTCCGCAATCGCCTCGCAGGCGCCTCGGCCAACGCCCTTCACCGCGCCCACGCCATAGCGGATGGTGCGTGCATCGATCGCCTCGAACATGTACCGCGAGGCGTTGACATCCGGCGGCAGCACGGTCAGGCCGATCGAACGCGCCTCGTCGAGGAAGCTGACCACCTTGTCGGTGTTGTCCATGTCGCTCGACAGCACCGCCGCCATGAATTCGGCCGGGTAATGCGTCTTCAGCCACGCGGTCTGGTACGCCACCAGCGCGTAGGCAGCGGCGTGCGACTTGTTGAAGCCGTAACCGGCGAACTTCTCCATCAGGTCGAAGATCTGCGACGCCCGGCGCGGATCGACGCCCCGCTCGGCCGCGCCGACCTCGAATTTCGTGCGCTCCTTCGCCATCTCCGCCGCGTTCTTCTTGCCCATCGCGCGGCGCAGCAGGTCGGCGCCGCCCAGCGAATAGCCGGCCAGGATCTGCGCGATCTGCATCACCTGTTCCTGGTACACGATCACGCCGTAGGTCGGCGCCAGCACCGGCTCCAGCGCCGGGTGCGGATAGCTGACCTCGGCGCGGCCGTGCTTGCGCTCGATGAAGTCCGGGATCAGGTCCATCGGTCCCGGACGGAACAGCGAGACCAGCGCGATCAAATCGCCGAAGCGGTCGGGGCGTGCGCGCTTGAGCAGCTCGCGCATGCCGCGCGATTCGAACTGGAACACCGCGACCGAATCGCCGCGCGCGAACAGCTCGTAGGTCGCGGCATCGTCCAGCAGCAATGCGGTGATGTCGAGCGGTGGGTCGCCCGAGTCCCCGCGACGCGCATTGATCACCTTCACCGCCCAGTCGATGATCGTCAGCGTGCGCAGGCCGAGGAAGTCGAACTTCACCAGGCCGATCGTCTCGACATCGTCCTTGTCGAATTGCGTCACCGGATTGCGGCCGAGGCCATGGCCGTCGTGTTCGGCGAACAGCGGGCAGAAATCCGACAACGGACTCGGCGCGATCACCACGCCGCCGGCGTGCTTGCCGGCGTTGCGGGTCAGGTCCTCGAGCTGGCGCGCCAATGTCAGCAGGTCGCGTACGTCCTCCTCGGCATTGTGGCGCTGGATCAGTTCCGCCGAGGCGAGTTCCGGATTCTTTTTTGCCGCGTCCGATTCGCCGAGCGCATCGTCGAGCGAGATACCCAGCGTCAGCGGGATGAGTTTCGCGATGCCATCGACGAAGCCGTACGGATGGCCGAGCACGCGGCCGGCGTCGCGCACCACCGCCTTCGCCGCCATGGTGCCGTAGGTGATGATCTGGCTGACGCGGTCGCGGCCGTACTTCGCGGCGACGTAGTCGATCACCTCGTCGCGCCGGTCCATGCAGAAGTCGATGTCGAAGTCGGGCATCGACACGCGTTCGGGATTGAGGAAGCGCTCGAACAGCAGGTCGTACGGCAGCGGGTCGAGGTCGGTGATGGCCAGCGCCCACGCGACCAGCGAACCCGCGCCGGAACCGCGGCCCGGGCCGACCGGGATGTCGCGGTCCTTGGCCCAGTTGATGAAGTCGGCGACGATCAGGAAGTAGCCGGCGAAGCCCATGGCGATGATGACGTCGAGTTCGCTCTCCAGGCGCAGCTCGTACGGTGCGCGGCCGTGTTCCGGTGCGGGCGGGTGCTTGTCCAGCCGCTTCGACAGGCCTTCGCGCGCCTGGCTGCGGATCCAGCTGTCGAGCGTCTCGTCGGCGGGCACCGGGAACGCGGGCAGGTAATAGGTGCCGAGCGAGAGCTCGAGGTTGCAGCGCGTCGCCAGTGCGAGCGCGTTGTCGATCGCATCCGGCACGTCGGCGAACAATACCGCCATGTCGTCCGAGGACCTGAGGTATTGCTCGGCACTGTAGTCGCGCGGACGCTTGGGATCGTCGAGCACGCGGCCGGTGGAGATGCACACGCGCGCTTCGTGCGCGTCGTAACCGTTTGTGTCCAGGAAGCGCACGTCGTTGCTGGCGACCACCGGGAGACCGCGCCGCGCCGAGGCTTGCAGCGCGAAGTCGTTGAACGCGTCCTCGCCATCGCGCTGCGTCCGGGTCAGTTCAAGATGCAGCCGTTCACCGGTATGGCGCTGCCAGTCGGCCAGCCATTGCTCGGCGAGCTCGTGCTTGCCGGCGGCGGCGAGGCGTCCGGCTTCGCTATGGCGCCCGGCCAGTGCGAACAGGCCGGCGTTGGCTTCGCGCAGCCAGTCGGGACGCAACACCACACCGTCGTGGCGATGGCCCTGCATCCACGCACGCGTGAGCAGCCGTGACAGGGTGAGATAGCCGTCGCGGTCGCGGCACAGCAGGGTCAGGCGCGATGGCGCTTCGTTGCCCTCGGCAAGCAGCACGTCGGCGCCGGCGATCGGCTTGATCCCGGCCGCCTCGGCGGCCTTGTAGAACTTCACCAGCGCGAACAGGTTGTTCTGGTCGGTGATCGCCACGGAAGGCTGGCCCAGCGCCACGCAGCGGCCGACGAGTCCCGGAATCCGGATCGTCGAATCGACCAGCGAATATTCGCTGTGCAGATGCAGGTGGACGAAGCGGACGGGCATGCGTTCTCGGAGGGGAATCTCGATTCAACGCGAAGGCGCAGATGAGCCTGCAGCCTAGCCGTGCTCCTGGGGGCGGACAAGGCTTGACACGCGCGTTCCGGTGGCAGGCCCGTTTCCCGCTGTCAGCCGGCGCAGCCCGCAGCCGGACTAGCGGGCGACAGCAGGTGCAGTGACGTATTCATCGAACAGGTCCGGGGTCAGCAACGCGTCTCGTACCGGCCCGAAGCTGCGTCGATGTTCCGGGCAGGGTCCCAGTCGCAGCAGCGCCTCGCGATGCGAAGGCGTGGCGTAACCCTTGTGCTCGTCGAAGCCGTAGCCCGGCCAGCGCAGGTGCAGCAGGCGCATGTGCCGGTCGCGCGAGACCTTGGCCAGGATCGAGGCGGCCATGATCGAACGATCGCTGGCGTCGCCGCCGATGATCGCCTCGGCCGGGCACGGCAGGCCACGCGGCAGGCAGTTGCCGTCGATGCGCGCGAGCCATGCCTCCGAGCTTCCGGCCGCATGCAGCACCCCTTCCAGCGCGCGGCGCATGCCGAGCAGGGTCGCCTGCAGGATGTTGACGCGGTCGATCTCCTCGACCTCGACGAACACCACCTGCCACGCCAGCGCGCGCTCGACGATGCGCGCGTACAGCACTTCGCGGCGCCCGGCGCACAGCTGCTTGGAATCGGCGAGGCCATTGACCGGCGTACGACCGGGTTCGAACACCACCGCCGCGACCACCACCGGGCCGGCGAGCGGGCCACGCCCGGCTTCGTCGATGCCGGCGATGCGCAGTGTCATGGCGCTGCCTCGAGCAGTTCGGCGACCGCGTCAGCGGCCTGGGCAGAGGCATTGCGACGCAACTGCGCATGCAGCGCGCGGAACCGTGGCTGCAGCACCGCGACCGCGCCCGGGTCGCGCAGCCAGGCGAGCACCGCATCGGCCAGTTGCTGCGGCGTGCAGTCGTGCTGCATCAGTTCCGGCACCACCCGCTCGCCGGCCAGCACGTTCGGCAATGCGTAGCTGTCGACCTTGAGCAACCCCAGGCCCTTGACGATGGCATGGGTCAGCGGCGCGAGCTTGTAGGCGACCACCATCGCCCGCTGCGCCAGCATCGCCTCCAGCGTCGCGGTGCCGGAGGCGAGCAGCACCACGTCGCTGGCGACCATCGCGGTGCGCGCGTCGCCATCGATGACGTGCAATGCCGGTCGCAGTGTCGGCGCATCGGGATGCATGGCGAGTACGCGCTCGAAGGCCGCTCGTGCTTGCGCGCTCGCCATCGGCGCGACGACGTGGAGATCCGGCATTGCCGCAAGCACGCGCGCCGCGGCTGCCAGGAAGTCCGCGCCGAGGCGCTCGATCTCCCCGATCCGCGAGCCCGGCAGCAGCGCCAGCACCGGTACGCCGGTCGGCAGCGCGAGCACATTGCGTGCGCCCTCGCGATCGGGATCGAGCGGCATCGTGTCGGCGAGCGGATGGCCGACGAAGCGTGCGTCGACGGCGTGTTTCGCGTAGATCGCAGGCTCCATCGGGAACAGGCAGAGCACGCGGTCGGCGCTGTGGCCGATTCTCCCCGCGCGCTTCTCGCGCCACGCCCACACCGACGGACTGACGTAGTGCACGGTGCGCACGCCGCGCTGTTTGAGCCAGCGCTCGACCCCGAGGTTGAAGTCGGGCGCATCGATGCCGATGAACACGTCCGGCTTCCACGCAAGCACGCGTTCGCGCAGCGCGCGGCGCAGGCGCAGCAGCCGCGGCAGGTGCGACAGCACTTCGGCCAGTCCCATCACCGCCAGTTCGGAGGCGTCGAACCAGGCGTCGAGACCGGCCACGCGCATCGCCTCGCCGCCGACTCCGGCAAAATCAGCGTCTGGAAAGCGTTGGCGCAACTCGCCGATCAATCCGGCACCAAGCAGGTCGCCGGAAGCCTCGCCTGCGACCAGTGCGATCCTCATCGGCGGCGTCTCAGCGCAGCAACGGACGTTCGCCGCGCTCGAGGAATTCGAGCAGCGCGCGCACGTCGTCGCTGTCGCGAGCGAGTTCGGCGAGTTGCACGCGTGCATCGGCGAGGTTGGCGCCGGACAGGTACAGGGTCCGGTAGGCGCGCTTGATCGCGGCGATGCGCCCGCTGTCGAAGCCGCGCCGCTTCAGGCCTTCGGCATTGATCCCGCGCGGCCGCCCGTAGCCTTCCTGCGCGACCAGCACGTAGGGTGGCACGTCGCCGTTGACGAATGCGCCCATGCCGACGAAGGCGTGTGCGCCGATCCGGCAGAACTGATGCACGCCGACGAAGCCGCTGAGGATGACGTGGTCGCCGATCTCGACGTGTCCGGCGAGGGTCGCGTTGTTGGAAAACACGCAGTGGCTGCCGATCTGGCAGTCGTGGGCGATGTGGGTGTAGGCCAGCAGCCAGTTATCGTCGCCGATCCGGGTGATGCCGCCGCCGTTGCCGGTACCGCGGCTGATGGTGACGAATTCGCGGATGGTATTGCGGTCGCCGACCACCAGTTCGGTGCGCTCGCCGGCGAATTTCTTGTCCTGCGGGTCACCGCCGATCGCGGCGTGGCCGAGGACATGGTTGTCGCGGCCGATGCGGGTCGGCCCGAGGATGCTGCAATGCGGGCCGAGCGTGGTGCCGTCGCCGATCTCCACCTCCGCGCCGACCAGGGTGAATGCGCCGACGCTGACGCCGGTGCCGATCCGCGCGGACGGATCGACCACGGCGCTGGGATGGATCACGCCCGTTTGAAGCCCGGCGGCCGCGTCGGCCATCTCAGTCCTTCACTTCCGCGCACAGGATTTCGGCGCAGGCGACCTGCTGGCCGTCGACGCGCGCGATGCCGGAGTACAGCGCCATGTTGCGGATGGTGCGCTTGAGCGTTACCTCGAGTTCGAGGCGGTCGCCGGGCACCACCATCTTGGTGAGCTTCGCGTTGTTGATCTTGACCAGGTAGAAGAGTTTCCCGCTGGCGTCGGTCTGGTGCGAGAGCTGGGTCAGCAG